>RFQS01000072.1 GCA_009924885.1 Pseudomonadota bacterium
GAGCAAAAAATGTTAATGAATTATTAGATAAAAATACAAAAGTTACTAATAAAGATAATGTTGCAACCTCTATAGTCGGGGCAACAAAAGAAGATTTAAAAAGATTGGGCCTTAAAGAAGATAAAACTGATGGAATAGACTTAGCTAAAGAAGCGGCAAAAAAAGGTGGAAAATTAGATATGCAAGACTTAATCAAATTGCACGGTTTGTAAGAAATAATATTATATATCCTAACCTAATATTTTTCCAATAAATGTGTAATTTATAATAGGAAAAAGGCATTATGGCTCAAAATATAGGTGAGGCGCAGATTAATTTATCAGTAAATACTTCTCAGATGGAGAGGGAAGTATCTGCAGCTTTAAAAAGATTAGAAAGTAAAGGCTTTAATCTAGGGCAAGGAATTAACGCTAGAGCTTTTACTCAACCGCTGGGTCGTATTACGGGTGCGGCAAATGAATTCCAAAAATCTTTAGACGCGTCTAATGCTCGTGTTATAGCTTTCGGTGCTTCTGCAGGAGCAATATACAATGTACAAAGAGCGTTTTCATCTTTGATTACAAGCACTATAGAAGTCCAAAAATCATTAACAGATATAAATGTAATTTTAGGCGCAAGCAATAAAACTTTAGGTCAATTTAGTGATCAATTATTCCAAATAGCAAGAAATAGTGGTCAAACTTTTGCTACAGTTGCCACTGCAGCCGGAGAACTTGCTAGACAAGGTTTAAGTTTAGAGCAGACATTAAAACGAACAAGCGATGCACTTGTTCTTGCTCGTCTTTCTGGATTAGATGCAGCTTCAAGTGTTGAAGCTTTGACGGCTTCAATTAATTCTTTTAATAATGCAGCATTAGATTCTAGTCAAATAGTCAATAAATTAGCTAGTGTTGATGCAGCTTTTGCTGTTAGTTCTGCAGATCTTGCAGAAGCTTTAAAAAGAGTAGGTAGTTCTGCTCAAGATGTAGGAGTTAGTTTTGATGAATTATTAGCGATTGTTGCCAGCGTTAATCAAACGACTGCACGAGGTGGAGCAGTTATCGGTAACTCATTAAAAACTATATTTACTAGAGTTCAAAGAACAGATGTACTTAATCAATTAGAAGCTTTAGGCGTAGCTGTTAGAGATCTTCAAGGAAATACCGCCCCAGCTATACAAATTTTAAGTGGTTTGGCTCAAAAATTTGATCAACTTGGAGATGCACAAAAATCTCAAGTTGCAGAATTAGTTGGAGGAGTATTTCAAATTAACATTTTAAAAGCGGCTTTAGGAGATTTAAGTCGAGAATATTCTATATATGGGAACGCGTTAAAAATTTCTTCTAGCGCTACCGATGAAGCTGTAAGAAGAAATGAAGAATTAAATAAAACATTAGCAGCTTTACTTAATAGAACGGTAGCGAATTTAACAAAAGTTGCTAGTGAAATCGGTGGAGTTTCTATCCAGCCTGCAATAGAAAAAGTTTTAGGGGGGTTAAATACAGCTTTAGAATCTTTTGATATAAAAGGAGATTCCATCGGCAGTAAAATAGGCAAAGGTATTTTTGAAGGAATTGGCTCATTTATATCTGGTCCAGGATTAGCATTGCTAATTGGAGTTTTTGGCAAAATATTTTTAAATTTAACAAAATTTACAACAGATGCAGTACGAACTCTTTTGGGAATAAATAAAGAAGCTCAAGCTCAAGCGCAAATACAAGAAAGAATTAATAATATTTTAGCACAAAATCCACAACTTGTTCAAAATATACTTAATAAACAAGTATCTTTACTACAAGTTGAGAAAGATATCCTTACTATTATACAAGCTCAAACAAGAGCTAGAGAACAATCAACGGCTATTGCTGCGACTGTTAGTAGAAGTCTAATATCTAGAGGCGCGACAGTTAGTGAAAAAGGTACGATTAATACTTCAAGGACTAAAAGTCAAGGATTTGTTCCGAATTTTAATGCTAACAAAGAAATTATGGGTGCAATTTCAGGTGGGTATATGCCTGGACAAATTCGTTCCATGAATATTCCTAATTATGGAAGAGTTACATATAATACAGCAGAAGAAATAAAAAGATTTCCAGGTTTAAGTCAACCTGGAATTATGCCTCCAGAAGATAGTGAAGCAGGAAGAAATTATAAACAAAAATTTAAAGATAAATATGGAATTAATCCTTACGCTAGTAAAGGATTTATACCAAACTTTGCAGCCTCTTTAAATAGAATTGTTACAAAAGGTGCACAACCTATTAGTGGTGATATGTATGATGTATTACGTAAATCTCCTGCATTTGCAGACCAAGTTTATGGAAGTTCTCGCGGAGGTTATTTCTTAAGACCAACAGCAAACAAAGATCAAGCTTTAATATATTACAAACAACAAACAGAAAGATCTGTACTTGCTAGAGGAAAAGGAGAATTAAATCAAGAAGAGATTGAAAAAACTGGAGCAGTATTAGTTTATCCTGCTTTTAGTGGAGGAGGTTTAAGTTCTACAACAGCTAAAGCTTTAAAACATAGTGGTAAACGTGGAGATGATACTCCAGAATTTACTTTCTCAACGTTTGGTTTTCCAGGGCCTAATGGTGGATTAGGCGCACAATTATATGAAGATGTACAAAAGGCTATAAAAGGACAAGTTTATACATTTATAGATAAGGCAGCTTTGAAGCCAAAAGACTTAGTAGATGATGCAAGATTTGATAATTATGTAAATGCAAATCTTAATCGTTCTACAATAGAAGCTGCAATCGGAGGTATTTTTGAAGCAGGATTAAAATCAGCAATATTTAGCGCAGTAGATGATCCTAATGCTCCGTTAGATCTTAGCTCGGATGAATTAAAAAAACTTTCAACTACTTTCAAAGGTGCAGGACCCTTAGCGATGTTTTCTCTTGGAGAAGTTAAAAATGCATTAAATCCAAGTCAAGCAGCTAGTATGGCAGATAAAATTGCTTCTACCCGAGGCTATCCATTAAAAACAGCTAAAATGAAAAAGGCTTTTGGTTTTATTCCCAATTTTTCTCCTCTTGAAAAAGCTTTAAAAACAGAACAAATGATGGGTGGAGCGGGAGTTCTCGATTATAAACAAGGTTTGGGTCTTTATGTTAGAGACGGAAAAACTCAACCAAATTTTGCGGCAGTAATGAGAGACCATCCAGAAGGAATCCAAAAAGCTACAAAAAATTCTAAAATAATGCAAGAAATGGCCTCAAATGGATTTATACCTAATTTTGCTGGTTTAGGTTTTGATCCAATGACGTTATATTTTATGGCTTCTCAATTTTTCCAAGGTAATCCTCAATCTAAAGAAAATTTAAAAGTTGCAGAAACAAGATTAGGAGAGATATTAAATGAAAGAGGAAAAACAGAAGCAGAGATATTAACGGAACAGAAAAAATCAAATCCAAGTAGAAAAAAACTTGCAGATTTAGATAAGCAATTGGCTTCAATTAAAGAATCTGAAATAAATCAAAGAAGTATAATCTCTAGAGAAATGCCAGTTTTTGCTAGAAAAGGTGGAGGATTTGTTGGAGGTTTTGGAGGAGTTGTTTCTCGAGCAGCTGGAAGATATGGCCCTGGCTTAGCTTTAGCCGCGCCCTTAGCAACAGGAGCAATTAGTCAATTTGTTGGAGACGATGTAACTAGAGAAGGAAGAGGACAAAAAGCTATAGTATCAGGTCTTGGTCAAGTTGCATCTTTTGCTGGTTTAGGATTTATGCTTGGTGGACCTCTTGGAGCAGGTATTGGTGCGGGTGTAGGAGGAGTAACAGCAGCAATTGATGTTTACAGTAAATTCAATGACATGATGCCAGAATTAGCCAATGCAGCTCAAAACGCTCAGGAAAAATTAAATACAGTCAACTCAAGCACTCAAGCTCTTTCTACATCTTTAGAAACATTATCTAGCGTACAAAATAATACAGATTTGAGTAACCAAGAAAGAGTAAGACTTCAGATTAAAGCATCCGAAGATTTTGCAGATGCTTTATCAAAATTAGAGCAAGTCATACCAGGAGCAAGTCGAGAAATACAAGATCTTTATCGTAAAGTAGGAAATACAGCAGAATTAAGATCTAAAATTAGTGAACTACAAGATAAAGCTCAAAAAGATTCTCAAGCAATTATTTCTGCAAAAAACGCAGTCTCAGCATCCAAAGCTGCCGAAAGCTTAATAGAACCTGGATTTTTTGAAAATATTTTAAGATTATCTCCAAATATTGACAAAGGAGATTTAGAAAAAGCAAATAGGAAAAGCTTAGATTTTGCTAAAAGTAATCAATTCAATCAAAATATTACTGATTTATCTAATTCTTTGACAGGATTATTTAGCAATCTATCAAAAACCGGAGAAAAATTAAAATCTTCAGATTTAGAAAGACTAATTTCAGCTTATAATACTGGAGGGCTGCCTGCTTTACAAAAAGTTCTTGAAAGTCTTGTAAAAGGACAACCAGAAGTTGAATATATACAAAATATATTATCTCAAATTAATCCTTTAATTTTCCAAGAAGCTATAAAACAAGCTTTAAAAACTCAACAAGGAGCAGAAGCGGCTTTGGCATTATTAAAACAAGAAGAGGCTGCAATTAAAGCGGGAACAAGAGATATCAATAATTTAGATTCATTAATTCGTCAATTTAGTATGATTGGAGAGAAAGGACAATTAACTCCATTTGATCCTACTAGAAAAGTTGATTGGAATGCTATATTTGGCCCAAATACACCGGAGTCAAATGCAGCTTTGAAAGGGTTTGGAGACGAATTTAAAAATATTATAACAAATGTAAATAAAGAATTAGGAGCAACGCCAAATAAGTTAAGCATATTAAATGGATTATATCTTGAAGCTGGAAAAATACAACAAGAATTTGCAAAAGGATCTATTAGTGCATCTGAAGCCCTTAGAAGATTAAAATTAGCCGCAGATGAAATTGATTTTAATCAAAATGGTCGTTTCATGTTTAGCGATGAGAGATCTGATGCTCTTCAAAAAATGTTAGGAGAAAGATTAAGAGGTGAAGATTTTGCAAAGGGATTAAGACCAGGACAATCATTCTTTACAGCTTTAGGTGATGACGCTAAAACAACTGCTAAAAAAATTAATGAATCTTTTGCTAATTTAGCAAATAATATCGAGACAGGTATTGAAGATGCATTTGGAGCTTTTGTGGATGGATCTAAAACCGCAGAAGATGCATTTAGAGATATGATGTTAAATATATCTCAACAGATAATTAAAGAACAATTTAGTATTGGAATGAGAAGTCTTCTTGGAGGATTAACTGGAGGAGGTGGATTTGGAGGAAATACAGATAATGGCGGTGGACTTTTAGGAGGATTTTTTAAAGGTTTATTTGGTGGATTTTCTAGAGGCGGATTAGTTAAAGGGTATAGCTCTGGAGGATATGTCAATCAAGGAAGCGGGTATAAAGATGATGTACCCGCGATGCTAAGCGAGGGAGAGTATGTCTTAAGAAAAAGCGCTGTTGATAAATATGGTTTAGGAATGCTACATAAATTAAATTCTGGTGGACTTGTAAAAGGATATGCTACAGGTGGCAGAATAAATACTTTACTTCCTAATAGATATGATTTTTATGGAGCAAATGGAGAATTATTAACAAATACTTATACTCCAGAAGCATTTAAAACTACAGTCACAAGCCCAGAAGAGTTAAGTAAAGTTCCAGCTTTATCAGGAAGATTTAATATTTCAGATCTTTTAAGTAGTAGAGCTATGATGAATGAAGATAACCCAATGGTAGCGTTAAGAAACCAAAGATTTTTAGGAATGCAAAATTATCAAGAACAAGTTTCAAGCTTTAAGACAAGTTATAATGAACAAATGCGTCAAGTAGAAGAAGCTAGAAGAGAAGCTCAAAAACAAGCAGATGAAATAAACGCTCAAAGAATGGCTCAATATAACGCAAGAGTTTCTCAAGGATTTATTGGGGGCCTAATTGGTGCAGGATTCTCATTATTTGGTGGCCTTGCTTCTTCAAATATGCTGGGAGGATTAGGAAGCTTTTTCGGAGGCGGTGGAGGCGGACTTGGAGCAGCAACAACTTCTGGCAACTTTTTTCAACAATTATTTGGTGGAGGAGAAGGATTAAACTTTTTTAAAGGATTAGCTCAAACTGCTGCGGGTAATATTGGAGCAAATGCAGGAATATCTGGAGGAACAGTTGGTGGATTAAATAAAGACCAAATGGATCAAATATCAGATCGAATTGAGATGGGACAATTAACAGGGTATAAAGATCCATTTTTTGGATCTCAAACAACAAAAGGAGGTCTTTATAGCTCACAGGCTGGACAAGGATCGGCTTCTTTCTTTCCTTTTACTCCTGCTTCTACAGTTGGGGGATTTATGTATAACGTCGGACTTGGTACTCCTGCAGGTTTTCAAACAAGGACTCAAACCAATCAGGATCTTTACAATGTAATGTCTGCAAGTTCTGTTGGTCCAATTGGAGGAGCAGCGGTAGCGAGGGGAATGCTTACTACAGATCAATATAGATTACAATTATTACAAACAGCTTTTAGCGATCAATTTGGTGGATATGCAGGATCAAAAACTAATCCATTTGGATATGCTCAAGGAGGTATGGTAACAAGTATAGCAAATAAAATAAAAACCCCAGAAACATTTCCTATGAAATTTGATTCTGGTGTTATAAAATCTGTTATGGGTTCCGAAGGAGCCAAAGCTATACAAGGTGGAGTGGAAGAATATTTTGGATTTAGAAGAAGTACAAGTCCTAGAGAATTTACTGCTATAGGTCGGGCGATATCAAAATATGGAGCACAAAGCCCTATAGTAGAAGACGTCGTTGGATCATTTCTAATTAGAAATGCAACTCAAGCTGGTGCATTTAAATTCAGTAATGCTAGTACTCAAGCCTCAATGTTAAGTTTAGCTCACATGAGAGGAGTTGGAGGAGCTCAAGCAATATTTAATTCTGTTGCAGGAGCACCAATGAAATATAGTGGTAGCTTATCTAAAGCGGCTATAAGCAAAATTGAAAAAATGGATCCAATTTTATTCCAAAGCTTACTGAAGCAAAAACGAATTGAATATGATAAAACATTTTATGGAAATAAAACAGATTCTGTTACAAGAAATGGTAAAACTATTACAGGGAAATGGTGGGATCTTTTTGGTAAAGGTTTAACTAAAAGATATGAAAAAGAACAAGAATATTTTACTGGTCTTTCTTATCCAGAATTTAAAAATTTCGCTAAAAAGATTCAACAGGGTACCCCTTATACTGGATTAATTCCTAATGATGATACTATTAATGCTATTATGCAGAATCAATTAAAATATGCTTCAACCATAGCAGCAAATGATCAAGGAAGAGTTTCTGATACGGCAATATCAATTGAAGCTCAGGCTATAGCAAGACAAAATGCAAAAGAAGATGTTAATTATGTTCCATCTTGGGTACCTGCAGATCAAAAACAGGCTTATTTAGATTATATAAGAAATCCGACTAGAATTCCGATGTATGGCTCAAAAGTTCAAGGAATAGATAATCCATTTGCTTTTGATATGAAAAAATTAGAGGCGGCAGGAATTCCCCTTGGAAGAAATCGTAATCCAACTGCTATAGGAAGAAAATATTTTGATGAAAAACTTAGACCTAATCTACAGGCTCAAATGGCAGAAAAAAGCGGTCCAAAACCTACGATGGCTGGAATTCTTAGCGGTAATCTTGGAGCGTATGGCGCAGGAGCGGTAGGTGTAGGCGCCGGAGCGGTAGGCATTGCTGGAGGAGTTAAATATTTAGGGTCAAAAGGATTATTGCCTAATTTAGGTGGCCTAGATAGATCTGCTATCTCTTATCAAGGAGCTCGTTTGGGAGGAATGAGAGGAGTTGGACAGGTAATTGCTGCTAGAAGTGCAGCAAGAGCTGCCGCAACTATTAGTGATCCTGTTTTAGAACAGATAAGTTATGCCAATAGAATTGGAGCATCTACAGCCGCTAGAGGTATACCCGCAGGAATAGCAACTGCAACGCCAGCAGCCTCAGCTTCAACTCTCGGTAAAACATTGATGACTCCTGCAGCAAGAGCATCATTTTTAGCTGGACCTATTATAGCTTATGGTGAAGCTATGATGAGCGGAACCACAAGTCCTGTAAGAGCTTTGAGCGCAAAAGAACTTGAAGCAATGATGATACCTCAAGGCACTCCTCCTGAAATAGAAGAAATGATTAGGCGCAATCTACCTAGAACAACGAATTTAGGGCCAAATGGACCTAGACCATATAAACCAGGAGGATTACCTTCGGGCCAAAAATTAACAACTCCTACTCAACCTATTCAACCTATCCAAAATCAAAGAATGAGCACGCCTCAAGAAGTCCAAGAAATAGTCAATGATATTATAGAAATCAGTGAAAGCAGAGGAAATGATAGTCTTGGATCCTTATATAGTAATGTTGGAGTATTAATGGATATGGAGCAACGCTCAAAACAAGAATCTTATCTTGCTTCAAAATTTGCTCCATTTTATAGTAATCAGCCTTTATCTCAAAGACTTCTTCCTGGTAGCAAAGCTGCAGATTTTATAGGAAAATCAAATTATGGTCAATATGGATTTAATAATTATTTACAATATGTTGGATTCAAAGGTCAATCTTTATCTGATCTTCTTTCTTTTAAATTTCCATTGACTCCAAATACCTATTCTCCATTTGCGTTTAGTAGTAGATATTTTGGTGGTTTTGGGGGAACAGGATATCAATCTGGATTTAATTCTTTAGGTGTTCCGTTTAGTAATTGGTTTTCGGCAGGAAGTAGATTAGGTATAAAACCTGATTGGCAAGCTAGAGCAACTGGAGGAATGATATATGGTGGAACATCTTATAAAGATGATGTTCCAGCAATGTTAATGGGTGGTGAATATGTTATTCGTAAAGATGTTGTAGATAGAATGGGAAAACCTTTCTTTGATTCTTTGAATAGAGGCTCTCTTAAAGGTTATGCAGATGGTGGGCCAGTAGGTACAAGTCTTCCATCTGTAGGCACAGGATTAAATCAAGGAGAGGGTAATGATTCAGATTCTAAAAAACAATTTGTAGACGCATTAACTAAATTATTAAAATCTCTTGATCAATTAAATCGTTCTGTAGAGGACCAGACAAGAGAAATGAAGGATCAAGCTACCACGACCGATTCTATAAGTCAAACTCAAGAAGGCACAGGAGGAGTAACGAATAACATAAACATAAGTGTTAACGTTGATCAAAATGGTCAAACTTCTGGGGAGAAACAAGATCAAAATCAAGACAGCGAAGGAAATGATATGACTGATCAAGAAAAGTTTAAAAAGACTCTTGAAAGATCGAGAATGTTAGCCGAACTATTAAGGCAACAAATTTTAAAAGTAATTACCGAAGAACAGCGTCCAGGTGGAGTACTATATCAAGGAAGTAAAGGAAGAGATTTGGGACGTTAACAATTTTGATCGTTTTGAAAAAAGAATATTTGTTCAATAGAATCGCCACTTTTATCTGTTATTAATATTTTAATAGCAAAACTTTGCTGGTTTAATATCCAATTTTTATAATCATTACTTAATTTATCAAATAATTGAAATCCTTTTCTTGAGAATGAAAAATCTGGGATAGAAAGATAAATTGGTATTGACTTTATGATATTATCAAATTCGTAATAATCAACAAGATCTGAACCTTGCCATAAAGTCAGATTTATATCATTTGTTTTTTTCATGTATATAAACACTTTATTAACCGCAACATTATGTTCTGGATAGAAA
>RFQS01000073.1 GCA_009924885.1 Pseudomonadota bacterium
AACAGAAATTTAATATTTTAAAATGCCATCAACTGACCTTAAAGCCATTCATAGAAAGCTTTCTGGTGATTTCGATGGAAGGGTGCGGAATGTGAGATACATTTATCATCTTCCCCGTTAATAATTAAAATCATTTAAACCCCGCATGGGGACGGAAACGTCCCGTTTCTTGTTGTAAATAGATTCAATTTGTTTATTAAAATCATTTAAACCCCGCATGGGGACGGAAACCTTCCAGTATTCCATCCTATAGCTTCATTAAAATCTATTAAAATCATTTAAACCCCGCATGGGGACGGAAACTTTCTCTTTTCCTTTTTTTTAAATTAAATTATAATAATTAAAATCATTTAAACCCCGCATGGGGACGGAAACTTTTTCTCTTTGATTTTTTCTTTGAAGTTGAGGTCACCAGATTAAAATCATTTAAACCCCGCATGGGGACGGAAACTGGTAAATCCTAACTAATCATCAACCCAAAGTCTATTAATTTATTTGACATAGATCACACTAAGCTATGACATCCTCTCATCAAGATGATTTTTATGCTTCTTTGTCATCTTAATTGATTTGATAAGATACAAAAACGTACCCCACCGAAATGTATTATATGGTAAAGAGAAGTACTAATTAACTTAAGCTACTGAAAGCCCAGCCATAAGCTGCTCTTTCTCTGGGTGAGCAGCGATAAGACTCTCTTCACTATCCACCACAGCATCAAAACCTGAACCAGATGGGATAAGACGTCCGATAATAACGTTCTCTTTAAGACCGTGTAACCAATCCGTTTTACCTTTAATCGAAGCTTCTGCAAGAATTCTAGTAGTCTCTTGGAAAGAAGCTGCTGATATAAAGCTCTCTGTATTTAAGCTCGCCTTAGTTAATCCAAGTAAAACGTGCTTGTATTGAGCAGTAATCTTACCTTCTTCTTCTTCAGCTGCTTTATTAATGGTTCTTACATAATTAATATCATGTAATTCACCTTGAAGAAGCTCAGTATCACCTGGATCATCGATTCTCACTTTACGAGTCATCTGTCTAACTATAGTCTCAATGTGCTTATTTGCAATCTCAACACCTTGAGATACGTATACTGACTGAACTTCATCAACTAAGAACTGTTGTAAATGTTCTACACCTTTATACTCAAGAAGATCATGCGGATTAGGCTGACCATCTGTAAGAAGGTCCCCTACGTTAATCTTCTCACCATCATTAACGACGATATTCTGACCAACAGGAATAACGAACTCTTTACGCTCATCAGCCGTTTTAATAAATATAGTCTCAGTACCATCTTCATTAAGAACTTCAGCCACACCAGATACATCAGAAATAATCGCTGGCTCTTTAGGCTTTCTACCTTCAAGTAATTCTTCTACTTTCGGAAGACCCTGAACTATGTCACCAGTCTTAACTTTCTCATAAATAATAGTAGCGAGCTGATCACCCTGCTGAACTAAAGAATGGTTATCGACGTGTAATCTAGTACCAGAGCTTACAAGGAAAGGACGCGCCTTTCTAATCACGACTGTGTTTCCTTTCACTTCCGTTACTATACCTGGCTCCTCAAGCGGCTCTGAATTACCTATCGAATCACCTTTAAGAACGTAGTCCCCTGCTTTAACTTTAGGAGCGACCTTAGAAGTAACAGTAAAACTAGAAGCATCATCTAGAATTAGGATTCTAGATTTATCTACTTGATTTACGAAAACCTCACCAGCAGTCTGTGCAATAGACTGAACTTTTGCTACAGCTTGATTAGCTTCAACAAAGTCACCTGGCTGAACAAGAATCTCAGTAATAGTAGATGATGTTCTCTCAGACCTTAGAATAATATTTTCTTGGAAAATAATATTTAATGTCTCAGCTTCAGTATCGAATTCTACGATTCCCTTAGAATCTTGGTACTGATCTTCACAAGACAGTATCAAACTAGTCTTAGTGAGTGCTCCACCATTAAAGTTACGAACTTTATCACCGTCTCTGTAATGCATTTGCGTTACAGGGTAAATATTAATCGAAGCATCAGTAGTTTCAGCGGTAAACTCGACTTCACGTGGCTTAATATCATACAGCTGAACATCTCTAAGCAGGAGCTTAGTTTCACCAGTTTCTTCATGACTAAAGAGAGTAATCATGCTTGGCTTAGTAGTCTTAACCTTAGGCATAATCTCTACACCTTCTTTAACGATGTCCCCATCAGCATACTTAAGAAGTTCTGGATCTTCTATGTCGAAAAGCTGTCCAGGAGTCACTGTTACTTCATGAATGATATTATTTTCAATAGTAACTCTAACTATACCGTCAATATTCGCATAAACGTCTTTAACAACTTCCGTTCCAGCTTTAACGTGAGTACCAGTCTCAATTATCGCAAGACTTGCATCTTTAGAAAGAGAATGAATCTCCTCTGGAATAAAAATTACTCTTCCATGCTTAGTAACTATCTTTCTATCATCTATTTCTAGATCATCGTATCTGATTTCACCCGAGCAAGGTAAGTGTAGTGAAAGCTCGTCATCAACAAGCTCTGCTAATATCTTACCATTCTCAATGGTCTCACCATTTACCATCTTAAGAACATACTTTTCATTAGCAAGAACCCAAAGATTACCTTGTTGATTCTGCTGTAATTTAGCATTAGAAGAACCTATCGAAGCGTTAATTACATTAAGAAGTCTTCCCCTAGCCAGCTTATTTACTTTTCTAGAGCCGATTTCAGCTTCTTCAATAATAAGATCTGCACCATATCTTACTTCACCACTATGTTGGCATTTTAAAATAGTCTCAGAAATAGTATCACCTTTCTTAACCATCTCTCCATCTTTAATAATCAAATGACTACCTGATGAAAGAGGCAATACTGTACCTGCTTCTACCCAAATAGTACCCTGCTTATTCGCAAGTTTAGAAATGTTACCCTGTCTATCTTTAGTCTCATCAACACCAAAGTCTTTAAAAACTACTAGACCGGACTGCATAGTAATAACATCTTTAGAAGCCTTCTCTGTAAGAAGTTTCTTTTTACTTAAGTCTGGAACCTCGCCAATAATGGCACCTTTATCAACATGAGCCCCATCTTTAACGATAAGCCTTGCACCTACTGGCATATTCATAGACTCTGAACCAACCGAAAGCTTACCAGCACTAAGTGTTTGATAAACAATATCACCATACTTAGTTCTGATTTCTCTAACTTCAAAACCATATTTAACGGTACCAGAAGCAGTAGAAGTATAATACTCTCTTGCTTTACTATGACCAGCTACCGCACCACCCGTGTGGAATGTTCTCATCGTTAACTGTGTACCAGGCTCACCTATCGACTGAGCTGCGATAATACCTATCGCTTCACCTAAATTAACAGGTCTATTATCAGTAGAAGACCAGCCATAACAAGTCTTACAAACGCCATATTTAGCTTCACAAATAAGTGTAGATCTGATTTTTACAGATTTCAAGCCAGAAGCTTTGATCTTTTCAGAAGCTGATCTATTAATTATAGTACCCTTCGGCGTAATAACTTCTTTCGTCTCTAGGTTAGTAATATCTTCAGCAGCAGTTCTACCGATAACTCTAACATCAATACCAGTTACAATAGTCTCTCCATCATAAAGAGCTCCTACTTCAATAAATTTCTCAGTTCCACAATCATCTGTACGAATAATTACATCCTGAGCTACATCTACAAGTCTTCTAGTCAAATAACCTGAATCCGCTGTTTTTAACGCTGTATCTACGAGACCCTTTCTCGCTCCAAATGCAGAAATCACATACTCTGGAACAGTCAAACCCTCTTTAAAGTTAGATTTAATCGGAAGGTCAATAATTTTACCCTCAGAGTTAGCCATAAGACCCCTCATTCCGACTAGCTGACGTACCTGTGAGACGTTACCTCTTGCACCAGAGAATGCCATCATATACACTGGATTTAATCTATCAAAATACTCTACAACAGCCTCAGTAACCTTATCGTTAGTCTCAGACCAAGTATCAATAACCTTGTTATAACGCTCTACCTCAGTGATTTCCCCTCTCTCAAATCTCTCAGTAGTCTTAGCTAACTCAGCTTCAGCTTCAGCCACTAACTCAGCTTTCTTTGGTGGAACAGTTAAATCTTCGATACTAATAGTAACAGCCGCTTGAGTAGCAAACTTAAAGCCCAAATCCTTAAGATTATTAGCTAAAACAGCAGTAAGCTCAGCACCAAAGTTCTCATAAACCTTAGCAATCATTCTGCCTAGTATTTTTTTATCAACGATTTGATTAATGAAAGCAGGTTTCTTTTTCTCTCTAGTTATTCCTGGTGCTGCTTTTTGTTCTTTTGTTTGCATGGTGTTTATAAACCTTTCCTCTAAACTTAAATGGCTACTGCGTCTTTTTCAATTGAATCTACGATAGTCTTATTAAAAATAATTCTACCTACAGTAGTTTCAATGATCTCAGATAAGCCTGACTCAGTCTGAGTAGTTCTAAGCTTAACCTTCGCGAATAGATCAACATTCTTAGTATGGTAAGCGGTAATAGCTTCATCCTCACTAGAGAACACGCTACCAGCACCCTTAAATAATTTCGCATCCTCAGAATTAGGCTTATCAATAGTTAAGTAATAAATACCTAAAACCATATCCTGAGTAGGAGTAATTACTGGCTTACCTGTCGCTGGTGAAAGTATATTCGTATTAGCCATAACTAAAGTTCTAGCCTCAGTCTGTGCTTCGATACTCAACGGAACGTGAACTGCCATTTGGTCACCATCAAAGTCAGCGTTAAAAGCTGAACAGACTAATGGATGCAGCCTGATGGCTCTTCCTTCTACTATAACTGGTTCGAAAGCCTGGATACCTAATCTGTGAAGCGTAGGGGCACGGTTCAAAAGAACTGGATGACCTTCTACTACCTCTTTAAGAATACTCCAAACCATCGGAGAGCCTTTCTCTATAAGCTTTTTAGAAGCTTTAATATTTTGACAAATCTGTCTATCTATCAACTTATTAATAACGAAAGGTTTAAATAACTCTATCGCCATCTCACGTGGAAGTCCACACTGATGTAATTTTAGTGAAGGACCTACAACGATAACTGATCTACCAGAGTAGTCAACACGCTTACCAAGAAGGTTTTGACGGAAGCGACCCTGCTTACCTTCAATAATATTAGAAAGAGATTTAAGCGGTCTGCCATTCGTACCAGTAACGACTCTACCTCTTCTACCATTATCAATAAGAGCATCTACTGCTTCCTGAAGCATTCTCTTCTCATTACGGATAATAATTTCAGGCGCGCCCATGTCTATAAGTCTTGCTAGACGGCTATTTCTGTTAATAACTCTTCTGTAAAGATCATTCAAATCAGAAGTAGCGAATCTGCCACCATCTAACTGAACCATCGGCCTTAAATCTGGAGGACATATCGGAAGAACGTCCATAACCATCCAACCCGGATCTGTCTTAGAGTTTAATAGTGACTGAACTAGTCTTAAACGCTTAACACATTTAATCCTCTTCTGTTGTGAACCACCTACTTCAGCTAATTCAGCTTTTAAATGATCTCTAACCTTTTCTAAACCAGGCAAGCCAAGCAATTCACCTCTTTCAGCTCTACTGCTTGCATTAGGGTACTCATATTTAGGCTGAGCTAAATCTTCTAATAACAGAAGAAGTGCTTCAGCACCGATACCCACTTCAAACTGAGCAGTCTCATTATCTAAAAGCTGCTCATACTCTTCCTCAACAATAATTTGATTTTTCTTTAAATTCTCAACATTACCTGGATCTATAACTAGATAAGAATTAAAGTAAACTACTTGCTCAAGATCCTTAAGAGTCACATCTAAAAGTAAACTTAAATAACTTGGAATACCCTTTAAAAACCATATATGTGAAACAGGAGCTGCAAGAGTAATAGAACCCATTCTCTGTCTTCTTACTTTAGATTCAGTAACTTCTACTCCGCATCTTTCACAGACTATACCTTTATGGCGAATACGCTTATATTTTCCACAAGAACACTCCCAGTCCTTAACTGGACCAAATATTTTCTCACAGAATAA
The DNA here is from genome assembly GCA_009924885.1 of Pseudomonadota bacterium. GTDB lineage: Bacteria > Cyanobacteriota > Vampirovibrionia > LMEP-6097 > LMEP-6097 > LMEP-6097. Next base: position 6,056 of record RFQS01000073.1, read on the forward strand.
ACCATCTTTCTCTGGCTTTAAAGTTCTGTAGTTAATAGTCTCTGGCTTAGTTACTTCACCATAAGACCAACCGAGAATCCTTGAAGGCGAAGCAATCTGTATCTTAATACTATCGAAAAGATCATTATCAGCAACTAGGCTGTTTTTCTCAATTTCACGAATTTCATCACTGTCAATATCATGCTCAAGTGCTTCAATGGAAGCGATACCCAAAGCATCTAATTCATTACCAATTTCATCTGACATCTTAAACCTAACCCTTTTCTAATATTTAGTTAAAAGTAAACCCTGACTTAGTTTCAAGCTTTAATCCCACTTCCTCACTGGACTTAAGATCATTAATAGCTTCATCTAATCTAGGTAAATGATTCTTAGTCTTCATAAAATCAAACGTAGAATCAGAATCTAAATTCACTTCTTCTAAGTTAGAATCACCGTCAGAATTTTTAACTGATTTTAAAGCATGAATATCAAGACCGATAGACTGTAATTCTTTCAAGAGTACTTTAAATGACTCTGGAACTCCAGCTGGAGTAATATTCTCACCCTTGACTATCGCTTCGTAAGCTTTAGCACGACCTACCACATCATCAGATTTACGAGTAAGCATTTCCTGAAGAGTATAAGATGCACCATAAGCTTCAAGTGCCCAACACTCCATTTCACCAAGTCTCTGACCACCAAACTGTGCTTTACCACCAAGAGGCTGTTGAGTAACAAGGCTATAAGGACCTGTAGACCTAGCGTGAATCTTATCATCAACAAGGTGAACTAGTTTAAGAATATACATAACCCCGACTAATACAGGATTATCAAAATACTCACCAGTACGACCATCTATTAATTTAACTTTTCCGTCTGCACCCAACCAAGAATACTTACCGTTCTCTACAGTTCTAGCTTTAGTAATCTCATCCTTAATTAAATTATCAGAAGCACCTTCACCAAACATTTCATCAAAAGAAGGGACTTCATAGGCATGATCTAAAATCGTAGCAGCCATACCTAAAATACATTCATAAATCTGACCTACGTTCATACGAGAAGGAACACCTAGTGGATTTAAAACTATATCTACTGGTGTACCGTCTGGTAAATGTGGCATATCTTCAACTGGAAGAATTCTAGAAATAATACCCTTATTACCGTGTCTACCAGCGACTTTATCACCAACAGAAATTCTTCTTTTCTGAGCTATAAAGACTCTAACTATTTTATTAGAAACAGGAGGTAATTCATCACCCTTATCTCTATCATAAATTCTTACAGCTATAACTCTACCTTTCTCACCATGCGGCACTCTAAGCGAATTATCCTTAACATCTCTAGCTTTCTCACCAAAAATAGCTCTAAGGAGTCTTTCTTCAGGAGGATTATCAGATTCACCCTTAGGAGTAATCTTACCGACTAGAATATCATTCTCTTTAACCATGGCTCCGATACGGACGATACCATTCTCATCAAGGTGCTTAAGAGCATCTTCACTAATATTAGGAAGCTCTCTCGTGATTTCTTCAGCTCCTAGCTTAGTCTGCCTAGCATCTATTTCATATTTTTCAATGTGGATAGATGTATAAACATCCTCTCTAACTAGTCTTTGGGAAATAAGAACCGCATCCTCAAAGTTATATCCTTCCCAAGGCATAAACGCGACAAGAAGATTTTTACCTAACGCTAATTCACCTTCACAGGTAGCAGCACCATCAGTAAGTGCTTGACCTGCTTTTACTTCCTGACCAATCTTAACGATAGGAGTCTGATTTAGACAGGTATCTTGGTTAGATCTCATATATTTAAGAAGATCATAAGTCTTAAAACCTTTTCCATCTTCAGTAAATTTAATTCTGATTCTTCTAGAATCAACGTAATCTACGATACCGTCATGATCAGAAATAACCACCATGCCACTATCCCTAGCTACCTGCCCCTCTATACCAGTACCCACAAGCGTTCTCTCCGCCTTAAGCAATGGAACAGCCTGACGCTGCATATTAGAACCCATAAGCGCACGGTTCGCATCATCATGCTCTAAGAAAGGGATTAAAGAAGTACCAATCGAAACGATCTGAATAGGTGAAACACCCACTAAATCTACGTCTTCACCTTTAGTCTCAATAAATTCATTCTTATATTTAACTGGAACCATCTCGTTAGTGAAATGCCCAGATTCTTCTATACGAGTATCACCTGTAGCGATCTTAGAATTATCCTCATCGGTAGCAGTATAGTACTTAACTTCATTCGTAACTACGCCATCAACTACTGATCTATACGGAGTTTCAATAAAACCAAAATCATTAATTCTCGCATGTGAAGCTAAGCTACCAATCAGACCAGCGTTAGGACCCTCTGGAGTCTCTACTGGACAAAGTCTTCCGTTTTGGGAAGGGTGAATATCACGAACCGCAAAGCCCGCTCTCTCACGAGATAAACCACCAGGACCAAGAGCAGAAATACGACGCTTATGCGTTAACTCTGCAAGTGGATTAGTCTGATCCATAAACTGTGATAACTGAGAAGAACCGAAGAACTCTCTAATAGCAGAAACTAACGGCTTAGGGTTAATCAAGTTAGCTGGAGTCAGACCTTCCTGCTCCTGAAGAGTCATTCTCTCTTTAATAATTCTCTCTATTCTACTTAGACCTAATCTAAACTGATTCTGAAGTAATTCACCTACTGATCTAACTCTTCTGTTACCCAAGTGATCAATATCATCTATCTGAGCTTCATCAAAATTAAGCTTAACTAGATAATCAATAGCTGCAATAAAATCTTCCTTAGTGAGAACTCTTAAATCCTCTGGGGCATTAGGTCCTAATTTTTTATTAAGCTTATATCTACCAACAAAACCTAAGTCATACTTCTTAGCATTAAAGAATCTGCTTTCTATAAGCTGCCTAGCACCATCAACAGAAGGATGCTCACCCGGTCTCATTTTTTTATAAAGCTCGATTAAAGCCTCTTCCTCATTAGAAGTCGGGTCTTTTTCAAATGTCTTAGCCAAGAAATCATAATGAGAGAAAAGATCTTTCATATCCGCCTCGGTATAACCTAATGCTCTTAGGAAAACCGTTACAGGGATTTTTCTTGTTTTATCAATTTTAATATAAATATAATCAGAAACATCGGTCTCTAACTTAATCCAAGCACCTCTATTAGGAATCAGTGTCGCATTAAATATTCTCTTACCGCTTGGCTCAATCTCTCTCTTGTAATAGATACCAGGTGATCTAACGATCTGAGAAACGACTACACGCTCAGCACCATTAACAATAAAAGTACCTCTTTCAGTCATCATCGGTATTTCACCGATAAACATCTTACTCTCTTTAATTTCACCACTATCTCTATTTACGAAACGCACTTTTATGTATAACTTTTTAGTAAAGCTTTGCTCATTCAGCCTAGCTTCCATAGGAGTTTTAGCTTTATTAGGCTCCTGATGCTCCTCAAAAGTATAATGATTATGTAAAAAATATAATTCTAATCTGCCTGTATAGTCAGTTACTGGCGAGAAATTTTCTAACTCTTCAGCTAGCCCCTCTGTCAAAAACCTCTGGAAAGATTGCTTCTGAATTTCGGTTAGATCTGGTAACTTTATTGTTCTTTGTCCCTTATAGGCTTTGACTTTAGGGATCTTACGAGAATAATTTTTTGTTATCATAGAATGCCGAACGAGGCCCCAATAAGGGTATCCTACTATTGAATTATTTATAATAACATA
>RFQS01000074.1 GCA_009924885.1 Pseudomonadota bacterium
GACATCAACAGCGTTTTAAAAGGCATGAATACCACAAGTTCAGTAAACTCTAACACTGAAGGAACCTATACTGAGAATCATGATGACGAAGATACTGCGAAGAAATTCAAATGGGGAGCTTTTAGGCTTTAGATTCATGGCTTGCCAATGCTAGTCTATCCTCCAGAAGGACATAAAACTGATAGCAAAGAGATCTTCATACTTGGCTCAGCTAATCTCTCTTGCCTAATAAACGATTCTGCTATCGCACTTGAGAAAAATGGTAATTTCTGTAAACTAATTCAACTCAAGCTCGGTGAAAATAAAATACAAATCAATATCGACGGGAAATCCTTTACTCGCACTGTTTATGGTGTTTTAAATATCAATAACAATCCAAACCCAATAGCCTATGCTCAGCCCTATAGAGCTTTTACTAAACAGGCAAATTCAAACAATGGGCGTGTAGCCGAACGAACAAGTTCAGGCAATATTCTACAGAGCATCTTAATCAGCAATAAAGATATATCTATTCCGTTAAACGTTCTCCCCGATTATAGACTAGAAAAAATTAATGCTTATCACTATAGATTAGATTTAGGCATCATGGAGCAAGATTTAGACTGGATTCATTATTCAGAGTTAAATCCTGAAATCAAAATAGAACAAATCTCAGATACTATCTTTGATATTAAATTTCAGAAGCCCATAATAAATCATAAAATTAAATTCAAGAATCAAGTGCTTAATATCTCATTCACATTTAGTGAATTACCTCTTTTAGTTTGCATAGACCCTGGTCACGGCGGCTCCCAGATAGGAGCTATCTCTCCCAAAGGCATATTCGAAAAAGATTTAAATTTAAGCCTAGCTATAAAACTCGCAGCAGAATTAAATCATCAAGGAGTAAAAACCATACTCACAAGAGATCATGATACGGAGAAGAGCTTAAGTGAACGTGTAAAGATCTCTCAGAAAAATAAATGTACTTTATTTATTTCCCTACACCATAACGCTCTACCAGACAGCAGAGATCCGAATAAAGAAAGTGGATTTTCTTGTCATTATTTTCATGAACACAGCTATAGATTAGCCAAGTTCATTTCTTTTAAACTAAAAAGCTCATCTTCACAGAATTTTGCTGGAATTTATAAACAAAATCTTCACGTACTCAGAGAAAATCCTGACACCATAAGTGTTTTAATCGAGCTTGGATATCTTATCCATCCATTAGAATCAGAGTTACTGTGCAAAAAAAGCTTTCAAACTAAAACTGCTCGAATATTAGCTAAGGCCTTATTAGAGTTCCATAGAAATCAAAATTTCCTTAATGAATCATCAATTAACGCTTTGAAAACATAAAATCTTCACTATCAAATAAAAAAACTTTTAAGCAGCTAGTCTATTGTAAAATAGTAATAATATATCATCATGTCAGCTTATTTCGATGCACTAATCATCGGCTCAGGTATTGCAGGGCTTAATCTTGCAAGGAAGCTTGCACAGGCAGGGCAGACAGTTTTTGTATGCTCAAAAGAAGCAGTAACAGAGGGTTCAAGTAAATATGCTCAAGGTGGCGTAGCGGTAGTTAGTCCTTGGAATCCTGAAGATAAACTTGAAAGTCATATTCAAGATACTTTAAGTGCTGGAAAAGGTTTATGTGATTCTAAAATAGTGGAAACCGTTTTAAGTAATGCTTGGGAGCGAGTAGAAGAATTTATAGGCTTAGGAGTGAAATTCGACAAAGATTTCTACCTAGAAGGGTCTCATAGCTTTAAAAGGGTACTACACGTAGCTGATGCCACTGGCAGAGCTTTATTAAAACCTTTACTGGATAATGTTTCCTGTAATTTAAACATAGCCATCTCTCAAGGAACTGAAGCCATATCACTTTTAAAAAATGAAGACGCAGTAGTCGGAGCTAGACTTAAAACCATTTCAGGAGAGGTTTTTGATATAAATGCGGCTCAGACTATTTTAGCTACTGGCGGTTTTGCCTCATTGTATAAAGATCACACCACGCCTCGTATTTTAACTGGAGATGGTCTAGCACTAGCTTATTCTGCTGGAGCCGCTCTAGAGAATCTAGAATTCATACAGTTTCACCCAACTGTTTTTTTTAATGGCTCAAAGCCATTTTTAATTTCGGAAGTCGTAAGAGGAGCTGGAGCTGTACTTAAAAATATCTTTAAACAAAGCTTTATGGAAGCTTATGATATTAAAGCTGAACTTGCGACAAGGGATATAGTCAGCAGAGCAATAGCCGAAGAGATGAAAAAAACTGAAGCTGATTACGTCTATTTAGACATGACTTGCTGGTCTAAAAAAGATTTAGAAGAAAAATTCCCCAATATTTACCATCACTGCGAGTTAAGTGGCTACGATCTCAGCCAAGACCTTCTACCAGTACGCCCAGCAGCTCATTACTGCATCGGAGGCATCAAGACTGATATCCATGGCAGAACTAATATAAAAGGTCTTTATGCTATTGGTGAATGCGCCTATACTGGCTTACATGGAGCTAATCGCCTAGCGAGTAATTCATTACTCGAATGTATAGTAATGCCTGAGTTTTTAGCTAATTCTATTCTGGGTACTGAATTTACTAAATCTAATAAGCTAGGGGAACCCTGCGAAGACGTAAATGCTGCGCTAAGCTATCGTGAAATTAAGGCTGAAGAAGAAAACCTAAAAAATATTCAAAACATTATGACCCAAGGCCTTGGTATAGAAAGAAATGCAAATGAATTAAAAAGCTGCTTAAATGATCTAAAACACCGTACTGAAACAAGCAAAGCAAGATTAGTTGCAGAATTAGCTTTCGAATCTGCTCTTAAGCGTGAAGAAAGCAGAGGATGTCATTTTCGCAGTGATTTTCCAAAAGCCAATTCAAACTATATGAATAATACTCTAATTCAGAAATCATTAAAAACCCACTGATTACCTATTCGTTCACGCTAGAATATAACGCAGAGACCATGCCCTTAAACGCCTTTCCTAAAGTAAGAACCAGAATAGCACCTAGCCCAACAGGTAATCTACACTTAGGTACCGTCAGAACAGCTCTCTATAATGTACTTTTCGCAAAAAAACACCAAGGTGAATTTTTCTTTAGACTGGAAGATACTGATAGACAAAGAAGTGAAGAACAGTTTACTCAAGAAATATTAGAAGGTTTTAAATGGTTAAATATCTCCTGGGATACGCCAGAAGTTCCGTTACACGCCCCAGAAACTCTCGTAGGCTTAGGTGAGGATGGGATAGTCAGACAATCCCTCAGAGAAGCCGTCCATAGCAGTTACATAGAAAGATTAATTAATGAGGGTAAAGCTTATAGATGTTTTGCAACAGTAGAAGAATTAGATGCTATGCGTGAAGCTCAGAAAGCTCGTAAAGAGATAGAAAAATATGATAATCGTTCAAGAGCTTTATCCAAAGATGATTCAGAAAAACTACTTAGCGAAGGGAAGCCGTATGTCGTTAGATTAAATCTAGGAGCAGACCATGTAATCACTTGGTTAGATTTAATCAGAGGTGAAGTATCCATTAATACTAAAGATCTTGGTGGAGACCCAGTTATCCAGAAATCTACAGGACAAGTTCTCTATAATTTTGCAGTAGTGATAGATGATTATGAAATGCAAATTTCACACATTCTGAGAGGAGAAGATCATATAAGTAATACAGCGAAACAGATCGCTATTTATGAAGCTTTAAATTTTCCGATTCCCGCATTCGGTCACCTACCTTTAATTTTCACCAAGGATAAACAGAAGCTTTCTAAACGTAAGCATGGTGATATCGCTTCAGTTAACACTTATAAAACACAAGGCTATTTAGCAAAAGCACTGGTTAATTACCTTTTAGGTACTAGTTACAACTCAGCGAAATATGGTGAAATATTTACTATTACTGAAGGTGCGGAAGATTTTCAGATAACTAGCGTTAGTAAAAGCCCAGCTATCTACGATATTCAAAAATTAAATTGGTACAACCGTGACTACATAAGTAAACTAAACTATCAAGAAATATTAACTTATGTTTCGAGATTTTCAAAATTTGATTTAGAAAATAACTCTCTATTCAACTCATCTCAAATCCAGTTAATAGTTGAATCAATTCAAGAGAGCTTAGATAAATTTGAACAAATAGATGAACATATTAACTATTTTTTTGAAGACTTTAAACTTGATGATAGTACTTTAATTACGATCGCCGAGGAAGGTAAAGAAGTTATCCATGAATTCATATCCCTTATCGAAAGTGGTTCTCTAGATTTTGCTGATCAAAATTCAATTAAAAATGGTATTAATTCTATTGGTGAGAAATTAAACCTCAAAGGCAAAAAACTATTTTTCCCAATTCGCGTAGCCATTAGTGCTAAAACTAGTGGGCCTGAGCTAGGGTTTATTGCAGTACTTTTAGGTAAAGAGAAAATCGTCGAAAGATTAAATTCAGCTCTACTAGAAACCTCTCACAGAAACTAACATGAATAATAGAAAATATAACGTAGCAATATTAGGAGCCACTGGTAATGTGGGTAGACTCCTATTAGATGTTTTAATCAAAAGAGATTTCCCTTTTAATCAGCTCAAGCTATTAGCGAGTGAAAGATCGACTGGCACTATTATTCAAGGCCGCAATGGCGTAGATTATCCTGTCGAAGCCGTTAATTCTAATTCTTTTACTGGGATCGATATAGTACTTGCGTCCGCTGGATCTTCTATTAGTCAACAATTTTCAGAAGATATAGTAAAAGCTGGTGCTGTGTTAATAGATAATTCTAGTGCCTTTAGAATGGATAAAAATGTACCTTTAATAGTACCAGAGGTTAATCCCGAAGCCTTAAAGCTACATCAAGGAATTATCGCAAATCCTAATTGTTCCACAGCCCCACTTGTCTGTATTTTAAAACCACTACAGAATTACTACGGCATAGAAAGAGTAGTAGTAAGCACTTACCAAAGCATCTCTGGTGCTGGAAAAGCGGCCATGGAAGAGTTAATAGAGACTACACAGAAAGCTATTAATAAAGAGTCTTTCGTAAATAATGTCATTAATCAAAAACTTGCTTTTAATTTAATCCCTCAGATAGACGTCTTTTTAGATAATGGATACACCAAAGAAGAAATGAAAGTAATCTTAGAGAGTAGAAAAATCCTCGGATTACCTGAACTTAAAATCACTTGCACTGCGGTCAGAGTGCCAGTTCTGATATGTCACAGTGAAAGTATTAATATAGAACTCAAGAAAAGCTCTGATGTAAAGGAGTTTAAAGAAGTTATTTCGAGTAATCCTAATGTTAAAGTTATTGATAGTCCTTCTGAAAAAATTTATCCTATGCCGATATCTGCTCAAGGTAAGGATTCGACCTTTGTTGGTAGGATTAGAAAAGATGAAAGCAAGGAGAACACTTTTAACATTTGGTTAGTCTCTGATAATTTACGTAAGGGTGCTGCCTTAAATACAGTACAAATCGCAGAATCCATGATAAAACAAGGTATAATATAGGAATTCAGGTTTTATAAAATAGACTTAAGTTAATGATTAATTTCGGCTCACTAATTACAGCAATGGTAACTCCCTTCAAAGAGGATGATATTAATCGCATAGATTATATCGCTGCTGAAAATATAATCACACACTTAGTAAAAACTGGTAGCGATTCGATAATCATCTCTGGCACTACTGGTGAAAGACCGACGCTCACCCACCAAGAGGAAGAAGATTTCCTCGACTTCACTTTAAAAAAAGTAAGAGAATTGAATCAAGGTACTAGAATCATATTTGGTGCTGGCTCTAATTGCACAAGAACAGCTATTCACTCTGCTAAACGAGCTGAGGAGCTTGGCGCAGATGGCATATTACTCGTAGTACCTTATTACAATAAGCCTAACCAAGAGGGGCTTATCAAACATTTCAATGAAATATCCTCTAGCACTGCTTTACCCATTATTCTTTATAATGTTCCAGCAAGATCAGTCGTTAGTCTCACCGCAGAATCAATTATCGAATTAGTTTCTAGTAATCCTAATATCGTTGCGCTGAAAGAAGCTAGCAGTAATTTTGATTTAATCAGTACTGTAAGACAGAAATTTTCTTCTAACGCTCTGAAAATTTATTCTGGTGAAGACACTTTAATTTTACCCATGATGAGCATAGGTGCAGATGGCATTATATCTGTCTGCTCGCATGTAGTGGGCAAACAGATGAAAGATATGATACTAGCTTTCCAAAGCGGGAATAATGAACTAGCTAAGCGAATTCATTTAAGAATTTTCCCTGTCATGAAAGCGATATTCTCAGATACTAATCCGATTGGTATTAAAGCTGCCTTAGCTGGCATGGAACTGTGTTCAGGAGAGTTAAGAAGCCCGATGGTTTCTTTACCGAAAGAAAAACAGCTTGAGTATAGTAAATTAATTAAAGAAGTTTTAGAAGTAGCAGAGGCAGATTTAGTCTGAGTAAAATAACCAACCAAACAAGAAGAATTCTTAAATCTAGCAGCGGTGAAATCAAGACCGTTACTAAGACGATTAAGCACGACTCTAGTCAAATAACTTACGACCCAAGCAAAAAAGTAAAAGTAATCGCCCTCGGTGGTTTATTTGAAATCGGGAAAAACACCTGGATATTTGAATGTGGTGACGATATTATGCTTGTCGATGCTGGACTCGCTTTCCCGACAGCAAGCATGATAGGAGTGGATATAGTACTCCCTAAAATTAATTATTTAGTCGCAAATAAAGATCGTATCAGAGGCATGATAGTGACCCATGGTCATGAAGATCATATTGGTGGTATAGTGCCGATGCTCAGGGAAATTAATATTCCGATTATTTATGCACCGGGCCTAGCTTATGCTTTAATTCAAAGTAAGCTTAAAGAAGCAAATGTATTACATCAAAAAATGGTCTGGACTAAAGCTAGAGATAGGGTTCAGATTGGTCAACATTTTTCAGTTCAATATATAAGAAATAATCATAGTATCGCAGATAGTTACTGCCTAATCATTGATACACCAGCAGGCAGAATCGTACATAGTGGTGATTTTAAGTTCGATCACAGCCCTGTAGAGAACCAGTATTTCGATATTCGCAGCTTAGCTGCTGCTGGAGAATCAGGCGTAGACCTGCTTATAAGCGATAGTACTAATGCCGAAAGAGCTGGTTATACACCATCAGAGAAAGCTGTTATACCTAAACTTAAAGAAATGATTTTTAATTCTAAAAAGAAATTATTTATCACCACCTTCGCCAGCCAAGTAAGTCGTGTGAAAATCGTCTTGCAGCTTGCCTTACAAGCTAATAAAAAAGTAACCATATTTGGTAGATCCATGGTTAACTTAGCGAATATCTCTAAGGACCTAGGTTTCATCTCAATACCTGATAATTTCATAATCAAACAGGAAGAAGTTAATAAAATCCCCCCAGAGGATCTCGTCATATTAACGACAGGCAGCCAAGGAGAACAGTTCGCAGCCCTTTCTCGTATCGCCCGTAATGAGCATAAATACGTAAAAATACAGGCTGGAGATCAAGTGCTGATCAGCGCTTCACCTATCCCTGGTAATGAAAAATCAGTTAATCATCTTATAGATAGCTTATTTGCTCGCGGAGCTGATGTTATCTATGGATTAGGCCAAACCATTCACGTCTCTGGCCACGCTAGCCAAGAAGAACAGAAAATGCTTTTAAATCTCTGCAAGCCAGTTAACTTTATGCCTTGCCACGGTGAGTATCGAATGCTACTTAAGCATGGTGAAACTGGGATGAAATGTGGAGTCAATCCAGACAATATTTTCGTACTTGATAATGGCGATATTCTTGAAATGCAGGATGGTAAATGTTCTATTAATGAGAGAGTTGACTCTGGTATAGTTCTTGTCGATAACGACAATGTCGGCAGACTTGACGAAGATATAATCCTAGAAAGAAAGATGATATTAAGTGATGGTTTTATATTAGTCGTCGTTAACATTAATGCTTACGGCAAGTACAGTGCTGAACCTAAATTAAACACTAAAGGTATATTATTACCACTTGGTTTTGATGAAAAAAGCTTTAAAAAGGAGCTGATCAGCTTAACTCATGAAGCACTTGAAAGCATGATAGATAAAGAGAAGCCTGTCTCCATCGAAAATTTAGATAAATTTTCGTTAAAACTACAGAATATTATTTCGTCTAAAATTTATAATTTCCTTGATAACAGAACGCGCAGATATCCACTGCTTGAAGTTGTAGTTTTAAGTAATCATGGTGCAGTGAAGCCCGTAGTCGCTGGTTTAAATTAGGGGACTGCTCGCAAACTCCAATTTCTGCGTTTTCCTTGTTCGTTTGTGAGCAGTCCCCTTCGGGTACTATTACCGAACTTCAATTTCTGCGTCAAGTGATAGCAGCATGCTAAAATTAGGCTTTTGAGGAGTAAAACTAATGCCTGTAGCTAACTATAAACAATACGTTGAAATGCTCGATAGAGCTAAAAAAGATAAATACGCATATCCTGCGGTAAACATAACTTCACTTGCGACCATAAGTGCGACTTTAAAAGCTTTTGCTGATGCTAAATCTGATGGTATAATCCAAGTTTCCACTGGTGGAGCTGAATTCGCTTCAGGTCTCGCACAAAAAAATATGGTTTTAGGAGCGACAGTGCTTGCTGAAGCTATTCACACTTTAGCTGAAAAATATGACATTTTAGTCGCTATCCACACTGACCACTGTCAGCCAGGGAAAGTAGATTCTTTCTTAAAGCCACTTATCGCGAAGACAGCAGAGAGAAGAGCTAAGGGCTTACCTAATTTATTTAACTCTCATATGTTTGATGGTTCTGAACTGTCGACTAAAGAGAATATCGCTATCGCAAAAGAGCTTATTAAACTCTGTAACGATAATGAAATTATTTTAGAAGTAGAAACTGGTGTAGTCGGCGGCGAGGAAGATGGAGTGGATAACTCTGGTCATTCTAATGAAAAGCTTTATACGACACCAGAAGACATGCTTTACGTTTGGGAAGAATTAAGCCCGATTAACGAAAGATTTATGCTAGCTGCTACTTTCGGAAACGTGCATGGTGTTTACAAACCAGGTAACGTAAAACTTACACCTAGCATCCTTAAAGAAGGTCAGGCTGCGGTTAAAGCTAAATTTGGAAAAGAACACCTATTAGTATTTCATGGTGGCTCTGGTTCTGACTTAAGTGATATTCATGAAACTTTAGAATATGGCGTTATCAAAATGAACATAGATACTGATACTCAGTATGCTTTCACTAGACCTATAGTAGAGCATATGTTCAAAAACTATGATGGCGTTCTTAAAATTGAAGGCGAAGTAGGTAATAAAAAAGTTTATGACCCTAGATCTTACTTGAAGAAAGCTGAAGAAGGCATGGCTGCGAGAATTAGCCAAGCTTGTGCAGATCTTAAATCTTCTGGTAAATCAATTTATAAATCTTTAGTTACGGCTTAGTTTCTAAATTATTAAAAAATAATACAAAATCACCTTGGAATATGTTAATATATTTCAAGGTGATTTTATTATGGGTGTAAATCCGCTTTTAGGTATGGCAATGAAATTTTTACGTGGCGCAGGAGCTTCTCAACCGACTACACCGAGGACAGAGCCAGAACTTGAACAGGTTAATGCTGCCGTTACTCGTGAAACGAACCAACAAAATCTAAATCTACAGCAACAGCAGTTACACGCTGCCGTAGAGCCA
>RFQS01000075.1 GCA_009924885.1 Pseudomonadota bacterium
ACTTGCTGAGTACCAGCAGCAATACCAGTCGTTAAGCGAGTCTTAATTCTTGGCAAGCGGAAACTCAAATGTGAGAAAAAATTAGATCCAACTCCATTACCCTGCAAGGAAACAGGCAGCATATAGCCACTAGTAATTTTTACATCATCTAATATTTTTATAGACGGTATTCGCTTTGAATGCTTAGCACCAAAGGCTAGACTCAGATTATTTAAATCATCTGATTTGAGACCGTAATTAGTAATAGCCAATTCCCAATTTTCATTCAATCCATAAGTTATAAAATTAGTTGAACTCCAGTGACCATCAGTCCCCCACATTTTAACAAAGCTCTCATTCATGATAAATAGATTATTTTTAGGAGTAATATCAGCAGAAGGTAAATTAATAATGGCTTGCTGTGCGCCCAAAGGTACTTGCATACTAAATGCACAAGAACAACAAAACAAAAATAAATAAAACTTATGAATCACGAATTATTACAGAGTAATAATTCTAGTACCAGATACTGCTAATTTACAATAGCTCTATTTGTGAAACATAAATCATCCCTTCAATCTCTTTTACATAAGATTTATTTATTACATCCCACACAGTTAAAGCCCATGTCTCGAATATTATCAAAACTTTCAGCAAAAGATCGCACAGATACTTCTGCAAGAGCTTTTCGGCAAGGTTTATTCCATTAAATGGGCGTTCGGCTACACGCCCTAAATACCTTTTAATTTATAAACAGAGTTTATCCACTTCATTAAAATAACCTTATCCTCTTTAGTTAAGAGCTTATCCCAATGAACGATAGAGTACTGCAACGGCGGCATCGTATTATCAGCGATAGAAGTCTCAAGATGGATCAACTTAGCCTCATCTAAATCTTTATCTTGAATATCATTTAAGTCTTTCTCCATATCAAAATCTAGCAAACCATCTTCAACATCTTTTTTCACAAGATCTTTCAAAAATGGTAGCTGTGTATAAAATGGCATAACAGCCTTACTGGAATGACAATCTGCACACTTAGATTTCAATATCTCTCTAGAGGAAAGACTTAAAGGTGAGTATTTCGCTGAAACCTGCATTACAGCAGTCCAGAGACAAAAAACAAACAAACTCACAGATCTAACAAGGTTCATAGATTTTATTTATTTGCCATATACAGCCACATCACCACATCTTCAATCTCAGCAGCAGAAAGCTTAATTTCAAACTCTTTAGCGTAGAGACTTGCCAGCCTGCGAGTCTGCTCTAAAGTACGCCTTGAGCTAATACCATGAAGATCTGGTATTTTCTTTCCAATATTTCCAATGGTTTTCGTTTTAGCATCCCACTTACCAGCAGTCCCTCCACTAGGGTGGCAAGTAGCACAAGTCCCATAAGTACCTTGACGACTAAAGAATATCTCTTTACCTTCTTTAATACCAGCAAATGATGGCAAGAAAAAAGATGATAGAAGAATAGTAATTAAAATATTTTTCCTCATATTAATATCCTATTATAAAAACTACGGAGTTACTGGATTCACTTGAATTACTTGCTTCGACTGCTCAGCTGGTACTAAAGTCTTAGCATCACTTTCATAAGGAATAAGTAATATAGAAAATTTCAATGGCTTCTTCGCTAACTTCTTAGCAATAGCAGCGCTTGCAAGTTTAGTAGTAGGAGTAATAACAATCTGATCTACTGAAATATTACTAGCATCAGTAATATTAATAGTGCCTAAAGTCTTCGAAAAGCTTAAATACTTCAAAACATCTTTAGAAGCACTAATTTTATAATCCAGATGAGATACATTAGATAAATTCTTAGGAATGTTTTCTAGAGACACACTCAAAGACCCATTAGTAGTGGGGGTTAAATTAGCTACCGTCACCAGCCAATTAACAGCAGACAGAAAACCACCTTCTGGAACATTAAAATACTTAGGATGGTCAGTCATAAACTTTTTAGAAAAATTCTTACCAGCAGATTCAAAGTCTCCACCAAAATTATTTCGAGAGCCACCGCCACCAGAGCTAGTATGACATAGAGCACAATTACCCTTATAAGCACCCTTCGCATAAGCGTTAGCATTATACTGATTCATATATTCTTGAGTAGCACGAACTTCCAGTCCAGAAACACACAAGGCACAGAAAAGAAACAAAGACAAAAATCGAGAACTAAACATATTCAAATATCCTAATATCATTATATCAATTAATTTCATATATAATATTCCCATGCCCCGATTTGCAGCTATCTTGTTTTTAATAGTCTTAATAATAAATTCATTTAGTCTGCCTGTTTTCGCTGCTACTGAACCAAAACTCATTAAAGTAGATGAAGAGAAGAAAGAAATTTTAGTCGAAATTGATGGCAAAACTTATGCATTTGACTTAAAGCAAGCACAAGAAGTGACTGGCACAATTGAAGTCACTGAAGAAATTTCAACAGAAAAAGCTGAGGCACAAGAAAATACTACAGACTCAACAGAAAATACAAATTACACAGACTTAGAGAAACAATATGCTGCCCTAGCAATAAAAGAAGATCGTTTTACTGGCTTACCTTCAGTCATGAGCGTGAGATTATATACTATGCAAACAGATCGATTAATGAAGCGTGGTCGCTGGGGCTTAGACTTCACCCATAGATTCTCTTCATCCTTTGCCCAAGATAATGACTTGTTTGGCTTTGATAGCTTTGCCTATAATAGCTTTGGTGCACATTACGGCATTTCAGATCGCGTAGAACTTCATGCGATGAGAGCTAATATTGGTGATAGCTATGAACTTGGCATGAAGGCAAAACTCTTACAGGAGACTAAGGATTTTAGCCTCTCTCATCCATGTAATGTTACTTTGCATTCTGGTTTTCAAAATGATAATTTACAAAACTCTATAGATCCATATTTACAGCTCATAGTTTCACGCAGTATTATTCCAAAACGCGTTCAAGTTTATGCATCACCAATATATGCCTGGCGTACAAATAGCATAAACAGTGGCGGTAGCTCATCTGGAATTTACTCTGCCTCAATTGATAAGAATGGCTTTAGCCGAGGTAACGAAGGAACCCTCGCTTTACCACTGGGTTTGGCTATCGAAGTACTGAAAAACAAAGCAACCCTAGTCGGAGAGATAATTCCCGTATTAAATGGCTTTCATGAAAATAACATGGGCTGGTCAACTGGTTTACAGTTTCTATCTAGAAGAGAGACCCATATCTGGACTATCGGTCTTTCAAATATGCCATACGTAACCTCTGGTCAAGCCATAGTAGGTGGACCGGATGATCATTTACACTTAGGTTTTAATGTGGATGTATTCTTATGAGTGATTTAAAAAATTTCAAAGTAGAGCTCTTTAAGGCTCTGTCACATTTTCATAGAATTTGCATCATTGATGCACTAAGAAATGGAGAGAAAAGCGTCTCTCATATCTGCGAAATTCTTGATATAGAAAGCTCCTACGCTTCACAACAATTGTCCATACTGAAAAATAAGAATATTGTTGATGGAAGAAAAGAGGGCAGTCAAGTATTCTACTCAATTAAAGATGAGACCATATTAAGCTTATTAGATGTAGCTCACTCTATTTTCAACAATCATATTACAGACCTAAAAAGCACTATCAAAGAAGTCAAGAAGAAGTCAAAAAAAGAGGGCTCAAACCATTATGACTAAATCCTTTATCATCATCGGCGCTGGTCCAGCAGGCTATCAATCAGCTTTAGAGTTACGGAAAGCTGTACCAGACTCTAAAATAACCTTAATCGAAAAATATAAATTAGGTGGAACTTGCCTGCATCGTGGCTGCATACCTAGCAAACAGTTATCCTGCATAGAAGAAGAAAAAAATTATTTAAAGACATTAACGAAGAACAAAACGCTTTTAATGAAAGGGGTTGAACAGAAATTATTAAAAGCAGATGTCGAAATAATTTACGGCAGTGCAAATATAGAAATTAGCGAATCATTTTTTCAAATTCAGGTGCAAGACTGTGATGATGAGGGTTATGTTATAAACGAAAATGCAGATGAGGGCAGCCCTGAAAGTAAAAAAAGCTTAAGCGCTGATTACTTAATTCTAGCGAGCGGCTCTAAGCCTCGAAAAATAGATTTCGATAAACACTTTAAAGAAAAATATCCTGAAATAGCTTCTTCTGAAATCCAAAAAGTAAAAGATAAAGCCATTAGCAGCGATAGCTTCTTCTGCGATATTAAATTACAGAAAGGCTTCTCTGATTCATACTGTTTTATCGGGGGTGGTTACATCGGCATAGAAATAGCTTCTATGCTAGCAAAGCTCGGAAAGAAGGTCAGAGTAATAGAATCGGCAGAAGATATTTTATTATTTTTAGATAAAGACTTGCGCGAACGCATAAAAGCTAATCTAACTAAACAAGGAATTAAAATTGAAGTTAACGCACCGGATATAGAATACCAAAGCATTCCAGAAGATAAAATTTTCATCGCGATTGGTAGAGAGATAGTTCTACCACCGATTATCTATAAAGAAAAAAATAGTGTAAAAAAAATTACTGATAAAAATACCCTCTTTGAAAAAATATCAGAGCTTAAACTTAATGATCGTATTTTTTTAGTCGGAGATCTATCCGAGCATATGCCACTAGCTCACTATGCTTATGCTGAAGCTAAATCTTTAGCTAAATATCTTGGCAGCCTTGCTAAATCCGACATTAACAGTCAAGCAACTAACAGTAATTTCATAAAACCCAATCCAGACTTAATTCCTCAAGTAATTTTCACCGATACTGAATTTGCGCACTGTGGGATGAGCTTAGATAAAATCAAAGAAAAATATCCTGAGAATTTCTTTATCATAGAAAAAAACTGGACAGAGAATGCTAAGGCTAGAATCTCTGGTAGCGAGAGGGGTTACGCTAGGTTTATCTTTGAAAGCTCAACTAGAAAAATATTAGCCTGCTCATTAATAGGACATTCAGCTACAGATCTTATTTCTATAGCCGTGCCATTAATTCACTTAAATCTCAGTTACGAAGAAATACAGAATATGGTATTCCCCCACCCTACTCTTGGAGAGCTTTTTATATTAGACTAGGAGTATATGAGCTTTCCGATACTCCATGAATTTAATCTTGAAAGAAAGGCTAACATAGTGGACTTTCATGGCTGGCAAATGCCAGTATCCTACGAAGGCATCCGTGAAGAATATAAAGCGACAAGAGAAAAGGCTAGCATCTTTGACGTATCCCATATGGGGCGCTGGTTCTTCAGTGGTAAAAATGCCATGGCTTTCCTAGATTACCTAACTACTAATGATTTAAGCTCGCTTAAAGATGGTAAAGCCATTTACACTACATTACTAAATGAAGAGGGTGGCATTATCGATGATTTAGTTGTTTATAAATTCAACCCTGAGCGATTTCTATTAATCAATAACGCTGGCAACCATGATGCCGTCACAGAGTGGTTCAGACTACAATCCCACGAAGATATCATAATGGAAGACATCACCGCTAAACTAGCTCAAATAGCCATACAGGGACCTTTAGCAAAGGATTTAGTGAATAAATATCTAGGGCTAAAAGAGACATTATCTTATTTTTCTTTTCGTGAAATTTCTTTTAATAATGAAAACTATATCGTCTCTGCCACTGGCTATACTGGTGAAGCTGGTTATGAAATATATGCTAAACCGAGCTTACTAATTAAACTAGTAAAAGATTTATGCAAGCATTCAGAATTAGTTCCAGCAGGCTTAGGTGCTAGAGATGTCTTACGCTTAGAAGCTGGTTACTGTTTGCATGGTAATGATATAGATAACTTAACTACGCCTTATGAAGCTGGTCTTGACTGGATAGTGAAAATAACGAAAGAGAATTTCATCGGTAAATCTAACTGCACTAGACAGAACAAAATACTCAGAGGCTTATTATTTCCAGTCTCTGAAAAAATCATTCCTCGGGCTGGAACTAAAGTCTATGACGAGGAAGAACGCGAAATTGGGGTTATTACCAGTGGCACCTTTTCTTTCATCTTGGATAGAGCGATTGCTCTAGTCTATTTAACTGATCCTATGATTATCAAATCTATAATTTCTAATAAAACTGATCTCACTAGTAAAATAAATCTGAAAAAAGTATCAATAAAAGTTCGCAAAGATATTTTTAGTGCTAGCATAGTTGAGCCTTGGTTTTATAGAAACATCAGAGGTAAAGAGATTCAAGATTTGGAGGCGATTCAAAAATGAAACAATATTTCAAAACACATGAGTGGATAGAAGAAAGTAGCAATGGTGCTTATTATATCGGCATTAGTGAATATGCCGCTCGCAGACTCGGTGACGTAGTATTTATAGAACAGATGGAAGATCAAAGCAGCTTTATTGCAGGCGATACGCTAATGATTTTAGAATCAGTAAAAGCGGTGGGTGACGTTTATGCACCATTTGCCTGTGAAGTAGTCAGAATTAATGAAAAAATAGTCAAAATACCAGAAGAATTCACTAGTGAAGAGTGGTTACTCGAGATTAAGCCACTAGATTCGCTCCCTGAGCTTGACTTCTTAAATGATTTAGATTACGAAGCATATGTTAAGAAGGAGGGTTAAGACTTACTATTTTCCTTTAACATTATTACTAAAATGGAGAGAGAGATCTTCCCAGCTAAGAACAAATTATATACACAAAAAAAATCATCACCAACATTCTTGTTCACTAAAACGTCACAGTAAAGTTTTTTACTCTCAAACATAATTCCCTCATCCTTGCGAATATTTTAGCAAAAGCCAAAGATATCAACTTAATGTTTTTTTAATATTTCAGAAATGAGGAAACTCTAGATATTACTCTTTTCTGAAAAGCACTGTGCTAGTAAGCTCATCGGATGAACCACTCTATATCCACCACCTAAATGTGCCTCTATTTGAGACATGCAGCCAGGGTTTGCAGTTATCACCAAATCCACTCCTGCTTTTTTAATATTTGCAGCTTTCCTTTCACCAATTGGTTCTGCAAGCTGCGGTTTAATCAAATTATAAAAACCCGCAGAACCACAGCAGACCTCAGCTTCTAAAAAGGGGATTAATTCTAAATTTGGAATTAAAGCAAGTAAATTTTGATACTGAGTCGTTAATCCCTGAGCATGATATAGATGACAAGCTGGATGGTAAACAGCTTTAAGGGACTGCTTGCCATCTTCAATTTCTGCGTTTTCATCAATCCCTTTAACAGGACTAATCAACTTAGCTTTAAAATCCTCTAAAGATATGGGTGCTAACCAATTATCTGGATCTATAAGCTCCGCTATATCTTTTAATACCAAAGATTCTAAGTAAACCTTGTCCTTCACATGTGCTCCACAGCCAGCTGAATTAAAGACTATAGGGTTAGAGAAGTCTCCAAGAGCTTGCTCCGTTTCATATAGCTTATTTAAAGCATCACACTGCGCTTGAATAAATTTCTCAGTCTGCTTTTCACCAATTTCAAATTCACCACTGTGACTAGCTAAGGCACCACAGCACCCTGAAGCTGGTACATAGACATGATAACCAGCAGCATTTAAAACCTTAATCGTATCGTGATGAACACTATTATAAAGTGTATCCATCACACAACCCAAATTAAACAGTACAGTACGGGACTGCTCGCAAACTCCAATTCCTGCGTTTTCGCCAGCCACATCTAAAATCGTTCCAGCAGAAGGATACAGCTTATTTACTTCTAGCTTAGTATACGAAATTTCTCTACTGGGTTGCATCTTACTAAGCTTCGGTAAAAATGGAAATAGCTTATAAAAAATATTTAAGACCTTTAAACCAATACGTCCTAAATTCAGTAAATATCTTTGATCAAGCAAAAAAGCGAAAGAGAATTTACGTACCAAGCCCCAAAAGCCTTTAGAATAACTGCTTTCCTGCTTTTCATGACGAGCATAATCTAAAAGCTGGATATATTCAACTCCAGATGGGCAGACTGTTTCACAAGCCATACAGCTAAGACAATTATCCAGATATTCTTGTCCTGCTATATCTAGCTCAGGCACTTCACCCTGAATCAGATCTTTAATTAAATAAAGCCTACCTCGCGGAGAATTACCTTCATTACCAGTAGTTAAATAAGTGGGGCAAGCTGAAAGGCAGATGCCACAATGTATGCAAGCCTTAATTTTATCCAGCTCTTCATCTCTCATAGCAATCTCGGCATTTTTCTTAGACATAATTAAATAAGCAGTCCTGGGTTTAAACGCCCATCTGGATCAAATTTCTCCTTAATTTTCCTTAATAGCTGAAGTTCATCTTGCGATACAGATAAATTCAAAGCCCTTTCTATGAGACGATTATCAAGCGTCAATGGTCTAATACGAATCACTGGCTGATATTTACTATTTAAAGTTTGGAAAATAACAGCATTTCGGATAATTTCAAAATCATGAGGTTTTACAAAAAGCCTGACTGTAGCGTTTATTAAATCCACCTCCAGCTTTAACACTCCATATGAAAAACTTTTTAAAAACGATGAAAGCTCTACCACAAAGGCTTTCAAATTACTATGCTTCAAAGAGAAATCTACTTTAAACTGATTTTCACTCGGATAAAGCTTCTTAAATGGCATAATCAAAACATTTAAATCAAGACTCGTCTTCTTTAAAATACGCTGTTTACGCAGCTCTAAAAGATCTGGAGTACCATAAAACTCCGCTCCTAAAGTAAAAGGTAATGTACCCTCATAAGCAAAATCCTTACTAATAAACAATCTAGACTCTACTTGATTCACATCAAAATCAAACAAAGACGTCCACTTCTGAAAATCCACATTATCTAAAGATTCCATATCTTCACTTAAGAGCAGCTTCAACATTGGCGTTTTCTCTAAACGTATATAAGCAGAACGAATGAAAGCAAGTGAGTTAAAAGATCCTAAATAAAGCTTTCTTAAATCATAGCCTGCTACATTTTTAATTACCTGCCCGCCCGCCTTACTAGTAGAGCCGTCTAAATGTAACAGCTCAAGCCCAAGCACAGATCTCTTCTCTAAAGGGGAAAACATTTCACCCAAAACTCTTGAAAGCTTGTATTTAGCTGGAGCCAGAATAGTAGTCATCTTAGAATAAGCTTGCAATTTCTGATCCAGCTCCCCTAAAGTTAAATCAGCAGATACCTTCGCCACGAAATCATCGTTATATATATCAAGCCCCTTATCAGCCTCTCCCAAAATACGCTTCAATTCTTCTTTCGAGCTATGAGATACAGAGGAGCCAAGGCTTTCAGAGCTAAATTCATTACCAAGTTCAATGTAGTCAAACTCTGTATAGATAGGTGCCTTACGGGGCTTATGCACAAGTCCAGCATCAAGCTCCTGATTAACTGGGTTAGAGTCCATGAGCTGAAACCTCTCTATGACATTCTTTACAGACTTTAATCGGGAAAATTTTATCAGGATTAGAAATATACTCTGGATCAAAAATAGCTCGCAGATCTAGCATTTTCTGCATATCATTAGGACTAAATAAGTAATCCATATATTCCTGCTTCTCCACACCGATACCATGCTCCCCAGATAGCGTACCACCAAGATCTACACAGAGACGCATAATCTCATGACTAGCCTCGAATATCCTCTCTATTACAGTAGGATCTTTTTCTGGATCATAGAGAAAATTAGGATGTAAATTACCATCACCAGCATGAACTAAATTAGCTAACATTAGATCATATTTTTCTGCAA
>RFQS01000076.1 GCA_009924885.1 Pseudomonadota bacterium
TCCATAAAATGATATTTATGTCTTCTCTACTCATACAGGCTTTTCTGTTTAATAATAAAGAACAGAAATCTGTAGCGGTTTTCGACTATTTAATTAACTTAAACTTACCCTATCTTTCTCACCCAGAGAGGGTTTTTCTCGCTTATGTATTATTCACTTCACTTGCTGGAAATAAGACGAATAAAGATATAAAAAAATATTTATGTCTTCTAGATTTTAATATTCAGAAAAAAGCGAAGAAGATCGGCTACCTGATTAGGCTTGCTATATATCTTTCACCGAGGGATTCTAAAATTTTAAGTAAAATTAAACTCTGCTATGAAGCTGGGGTTTTAAGGCTGACTAGTTCTAAGATTGCTAATGATGATCTTTTTTCTGGGATTACTTTGCATAATGCTTTGATTGAGCTTGAAAACCTCGTCGAATATTAGGTATCAGCCCCTTGTGTCTTGAACGACTCACCCCACGCTTGGCACGTGGGTCCCCAAGTTCGTCTTATCAAGACACAAGTGGCTGATACCTTTTGGTGGGGTTAGGAGAGGATTTTTATTTTAGGGACTGCTGTACAAGGTGCTCAAGGCTGAGTAGGGTGAAAATGCAGTGTGCTCATGAGGATCATTAGGACACTGAAAATGTGGGGAATTTAGTTGCTTAGCGGTTTTTAAGTGTTGAAAATAGATTTATAGTCTGTTTCTTTTAGATCTTGGAAGCCTTTATTAATGGCTGTAATTCTTTCGGGGAAAGCTTTCTTTAGTCTTGGCATTAAGAAGCCAGTTTTCAAGAGAGTGTTTGCGTCGGGGTCGATGATGATTAGCTTTGCATCCATTTTTTTATGCATCCAGTTAATTATTTCAGTCGTTACACCGTAATCACCAAAGCTATAGCCGATTACTATTAATTTTTCGGTGTCTTTGAGAAGTCTTTTATAGTGCCATTTTAAATCAGAGTAAATATTCATTAGGTATTCTTCATATTTATTTTGAGTGCCAGTGAGGAATGCTCTTTGATTGATAAATAAAGATTCTTGGCTATTCTCTAATAGATTGGAATACATATAAGTCATTGACTCTATTCTGGTATTTTTACTGTTTACGTAAAAATTTCTGTCTGAGCCACTTACATTGAACCAATTAATTGAGCCGTGTAATTTTAAAAAATTGATTTTATTATTATCTGGAAAATTATCAGTAAATTCTTGAAAACCATTTTTTAATTCAAAGCCATCTTGAAAATCCTTTGATTTTTGTTCTAAGATCCGCTCTATGATTAGGTCATGGTTTAAGGAGAATATATTTATTTTTTCAGATTTGAATAAGTGATCCCAGAATTTAGATGTTAAGAGTGTAGAATCTATCCCAGAACGCTTCTCTAACTCTTTAGCTATAATGCATTGAAGCATTTTCATGGCTTCAGAACAAGGCTTAGTGTATCCTTCTTTTAGGTCGTTTAGTAAATCTCGTTCAAGCCAAGATATTTTTAATTTAGTCTTCTTTTCATCATTTAATTTGTCTAAATATTCGATGAAACCCTCTAGATATCTGCGATTGCAGGCATTTTTAGAGGGATGCTCTAGGGAATATAACAGTGAATATATATCTTCGAAGTTAATGTTTCGATCTAATTTAGATTCTATGGCTTGTTCCTTTTTATATAAAAAACGAATTATATTATGATAAGCTTTTGCTTCCATATCAATATTATTGAAGCTATCTCTGAGCCATTGTTCTTCTGTATAATAATCTCCCCAAGTAGCTCTTACGAATTTACTTTCTTCTGAAGTTATAAGAAGCTCTGTAAGTTTTTCTGTACTTGGCATCCCGAATGCAATAGAGAAGCCTGCCCCTAATAGTAATGCAGTTGAGTTTGAAATTAATTTACTTTCTATTGTTTTAGAATCCATTTTAGTTATCTAGCTTAGATTCTAAAGCAGAATGATATTGTGCTTCTAAAAATCAAAAAGATTTTTTAAAAATGATTTTTCTGGATTTAGTAGACCAAGTCTTTTACGACCTAGGTAGAATGTCCACAGGAAGCCAAAAAGGAATAGCATGCTGCCAAATAATCCAATCAGTGCTGCAATTATTGAGCTTTCAGTTATGTCAAACATACTCTAGGATTCTCCTTTGTCTTTATACAATATCTCAAATCCATGTAAAATGCAAATGTATCCAGGGACTATTAGTAATGTTGAAATGGCTAAAGTGGAGAGGTTAAATTGAGTATCTAAGTATTTTTTGTTAGTCAGGATAAGGAAAAGAGTTGAAGCAAATGGACTAAAGAAGCAATAGCCAATGAATTTGACCAAGCTTGCCCTGTATTTTGTAGATTCTTCTCTCAGAGACATGTTCTAAAGTATGTCTTAAGTTGCTTATAATTTTAAGGGGTCAAAATTCCCCAGAAATTAAGACTCATTACTAATTTTATACTCACAAAGCTTCTTGTGTTTAGTTAGCCTTCCTGAAACTCTTTTTCGCCACAGTCTAAAACTTCCAGGTTTTAATTCACGCTGCATTACTGTAATAACTTCAGCTTCAGTGAGTCCAAGGCTTTCCTTTATCTCTTCAAAGCTGATTCTATCTTGCCAAGCAGATTTGATAATTTTATTCAGCTGTTCTTCTTTTAAAGCACGGATTTTTTTGATACTTTTTAAGGACATATTTAAATTTTACCCAGAGCAGAAGCATTAGACAAGCTTTGTCCCAAAGAATTTTTTCAAAATGGCATAAGCTAGAATAAGGCGTATATGATTATAAGGTTCTTAATTGCAGTTTTATTGTTACAAGCTTTCACTGTCATACCCTGCAAGGCAATAAAGCTAGAGGATATTGAGATAGTTCGCTATGACCCAAGCATCAATAACTCTGCGATTTATAATTTCAGTTTAAAGCAGCCAATCAATGAAGACCTTACTAAAGATGCAAAGTTTCAAGTCACTTATATTTACACTCCAGAATACTGTCAGCGTAAAGATTTACAGAAACAATATCCTGAAATTCCTTATGAATTTGCTTGTAATTTAAATAAAAATAAACTACCTTTCATACTCGGTGAATTTAAAGCAGTTGATAAGCTTGCTTACCAAGCCATCAACCAGGCAACTAAATCCAAAAATTATACTAAGCTTCAAATCACTGACATAGTAACCCAAGACTATTTAAAAGGATCAACCAAAGCCAATTTCATCAAAAGAAGGTTTGATCGAACAGATCACCAGTACTATAACTTGAATCAATTACACCAGCTCTCTTCGCAAGGGCAGATCACGAAAAATGACCTTCAAGAATTATTTCAGACAGATATTCTGACTGATCCTCAGGGTAATTTTTTAGGCTTAACTTACAGTGTGCAAGCTGATAGGATGGGTAATCCTAGAGCCCTTAAACCAATTCAAGACAAGCAGGCAAATAAAATATTTATCAAAAATGGTAACTTTATAGTCAAACCATTATTTAAAAACACCAAAACTTCAAAAGCTCTTAAAAAGTCTGCAATGCCATTTGCAATTTTACTTGCACCAATATTAATACCTATGGTTTTATATCAAATGGGGGAGTGCTGGGCAATAAAATTAGTGGCTTAATTATCGACTCAAAAGCTCTCTATAACCCGAACAACAGTATAAGTATAAATAGAAATAGTGATGATAATCAGAGTCGCTAGGATAATAGCTATCTTCATGCTAGTAGGTATAGCTCGATTTTCGATTTCCTCTGGCTTAGGGTTAAAGAAAGAGGCTTTCGCTAAAGGTAGTATATGGAATAGGTTTAGTATACTGCCACTGACTAGGAATATCGCTGCCGCGTAGTTACCAGAATGTAATTCTTCTATTAACATCAGATCTTTACTTAAATAGCCTGCAAGGAAAGGGAAGCCTGCTATAGATAAACCTGAAATCAGGACTGAGACTGTAATCCATTTTTTGTAGGGTGAGATTCTGGCTACTTGGCTGGTATTTACCGTTCTGTAGACGCAGTTATAAAAGCCTGCTATGAAAAATAAACAACATTTAGCTATCGAGTGAGTGATGATATGCAGCTTGGCGCCGAGTATAGAAGTCGGAGTACCAGTTAGTATCGCTGTAATGATGTAGGAGAGCTGGCTTACTGTGGATTCTGAAAATCTAACTTTCAGATCAGATGTTTTTAAGGCTTTATAAGCTGAGTAAAGAGCTGTGAAGCCACATAAGTAAGTAAGTCAGCCAGCCAGTCATAAAGAAATTAGCATTGAGCTTATGTAAGAAATCTAAGTGATAGATATAGACCGCGATTTTAATTAAAGAAATAGAACCTACTTTAACAGCTGCTACTGAGTGGATTAGAGCGGCTATGGGAGTAGGTGTCTGCATGGTATTTGGTAGCCAACGATTAAATGGAAATACGCAGTTCTTGGACATGCCGATAATAAACATCGCTAGTAAAATGCTTGCTGTAATGGGTTTGCTTGAAAGGTTAGTAATAGCGTTATCACCAAAATTAGCGTAATGAGTTAAATGAGAGGTGATAAGTACGGCTGGTAGTAGTATGAGTAAGGTGGGGAGAAGGTTATAGAGTAGATATATTTTTCCAGCTTTATGTGCTTCTGGATTATCTCTCAGAATCACTAAAGGGTAAATTAGTGGAATGCTGAGTATGTAGAACATAAATAAAGTAATTAAATTCCCCGAGAAAGCTGTTCCTAGAACGGTACTTAGTATAAAAGCGAGAAAAAATGAAACCTTTTAGCTTTTTTTTGAAAGTCATATCTAACGAATGAATAGCTGTAGATAGTAGTTAAAATCCAGCAAATATTCACAAGCATCGCAAAGAACCAAGCGTATTTATCTATAAGTAAAACGAAGTATTGATTAAAAATGATTTGGCTGAAATGCATTTTCAAAGTGCTGAGTAGGACTATATTTGAGATGCCAAGTATGCAAACACTTATGTAAAAGGCTAAGCGACTAAATTTTTTAAGAGGTAGTAAGGCTATGGTTAATAAAGGTAGAAGTATTATAAATAGTAGCTTCATTCTAGAAGTACACGCTTGTTTATAAGTTTAACTTATTAATCGTATTAGTGGGAGTGATTAGTACTTTAACTATTATGGTATGGAATCTACTAACTAAAGATCCAGAATTGCCATATGCAGCTTTCTATGAAAATATCTTAATATGAATTCAGCTTTAGTTATCCTCGCCCATCCTAAACTTGAGCAATCAAGAGTGAATCAGAGAATGTACCAAGAGCTAAAGGCTTTAGATAATGTCGTGGTGCACGATCTCTATGAGATGTACCCTGATTTTTTTATAGATATTAAATATGAACAGGCAGCTATGGAAAAGGCTTCTTTAATCATTTTTCAGCATCCTTTTTACTAGTATAGTACACCAGCCTTATTAAAAGAGTGGCTAGATCAAGTCCTAGAAAGAGGTTGGGCTTATGGTGAAACTGGGACTAGTACTGGAGGTCCAGATCATGCTTATACGCATGGGGGCTATAATAATTTTACGATGAGAGAGTTTTTAAGACCTTTTGAGCAGATTGCTAATCTCTGTGGGATGAAATATTTAGAACCATTTATTCTTCATAGTGCTAGAAACTCTGATGATGAAACGATCTTAAAGCACGCTCAGGCTTACCGTGATTTAATTAAAAGAGAAACTAATGGATAATGCTTTTCTTTTCCATGCTTTTTTAGTTTTGGCTGCTGCCTGCATAGTAGTGCCTCTAGCTGGGCGTTTTCGTTTAGGGTCGGTCTTAGGTTATCTAACTGTCGGTGTTTTACTTGGTCCTTTCGGTATGGGGCTGATTAATAATGCTCAGGAAATAATGCATTTCGCTGAATTCGGTATAGTGATGGTGCTCTTTCTTATTGGGTTAGAGCTTGAGCCTAATATGCTCTGGCGTTTACGCAGATTTATTCTGGGCTTGGGGGTTTTACAGGTGATTTTCAGCACTGTACTTTTTACGGCTCTTATGCTTTTTTTAGGTTTTAATCTTAATATCGCTTTAGCAGTGGGGATGATACTATCTCTTTCCTCTACAGCATTAGTGGTGCAGATGCTAGAAGAGAAAAATCTTATGCAGACTAATGCTGGTGAGTCTGCTTTCTCTGTACTGCTTTTACAAGACATCGCTGTAATTCCGATGCTGGTGATTTTACCTTTACTCGTTGCTGATAATGCTTTTAAGCTGAGTGATTTTAATTTAGCTAAATTAAATTTAACTTCTCTCTTCGCAGGATCATCGCACGTATTTTTAGTTTTAGGGGTGATCGCAGTTTTAATAATTTTAGGAAGGTGTTTTTCACATTATTTATTTCGTTTTATCGCTAAGTCTAATCTTAGAGAGGTTTTTACTGCTGCGTCACTTGCCTTAGTGGTAGGTGTTACTTTATTAATGCAGCTTTTAGGTGTTTCGGCTGCTTTAGGGGCTTTTATCGCTGGCGTGGTTTTAGCTAGCTCTGAGTATAAGCATACGGTGGAGACAGATATCGCACCATTTAAAGGTTTACTTTTGGGGTTATTCTTTATCTCTGTCGGAATGGGAATGAATTTTCATTTATTGGTTTCTCAGTCTGGGAATTTAGCTATGGCTGTCTTAGCTTTAGTTTTAATAAAGTTATTGGTTCTGTTAATTCTTGGGCGTTTCTTTAATCTGAAAAATATACAGAATATGATTTTTGGGGTAGCTCTAGCTCAGGGTGGTGAATTCGCTTTCGTGCTTTTTAAACTTACTAGTGATTTAAAACTTACTACTAGTGAGGAGACTGCTTTCTTTAATTTACTAATAGCACTATCTATGGCTGTTACGCCGTTTTTAATGATTCTAAATGATAGCTTTATTACCCCAAGATTTTTAACTAAGAATGCAGATCAAAATTTTGATGTGATTGAAGAAAACGATAATCCAGTAATTATTGCTGGTTATGGGCGTTTTGGGCAGATTATAGGTAGGTTTCTTACTGCACAAAGAGTAGCTGTAACTATTCTAGAGACTGATCCCGATCAAATAGATTTATTGAAACGCTTTAACCGTAAAGTTTATTATGGTGATGCTTCTAATTTAGATTTACTGAAAAGCGCTGGTGCTGCTAAAGCTAAGCTTTTAGTAGTTGCTGTAGATGAACCAGAGAAGGTTCTAGAGATAGTTAATCTGGTTAAAAAAGAATTTCCTAATTTAAAAATTTTCGCAAGAGCTCGTAATCGCCGTCACGCTTATGAATTGTATAAAGCAGGGGTAGATTATTTTCGCCGTGAGACCTTCGATGCATCACTGGTGATGGCTGAGGAAGTCATGAAATCTTTAGGGAAAAGAGCTTTTAATGTTAGGTTTAAAGCACAGCAGTTTATGCTGCATGATGAAAGATCTTTAGAAGATTCTTTTGAGTTTTTTGAAACAGAAGATGATTTAATAAGCT
The DNA here is from genome assembly GCA_009924885.1 of Pseudomonadota bacterium. Classification (GTDB taxonomy): domain Bacteria; phylum Cyanobacteriota; class Vampirovibrionia; order LMEP-6097; family LMEP-6097; genus LMEP-6097. The sequence continues at coordinate 7,399 of RFQS01000076.1, forward strand.
TTTCAAGAAAGACGGTACAAGAGCTTGAAACGATTTTACAGAGTGATTTGGATGATGAGGAATATATTAAAGCTAATGATGGGTGGTAAGTATGCCTGAACTTCCAGAAGTGGAAACTGTTTGCCGTGGTCTTAGTGAAAATATTCTTGAGCTGAATGTGTCTTCAGTGGAGGTTTATGCGGAAAAATTAAGAGATTTTATTCCTGCTGACTTAAATAAAAAGATTTTAAATCACACTATTACTAAAATCGAACGCAAAGCTAAATATATACTTATATATCTAACTCCTAATGTGAATTTTCAATCTCAGGTTTTAATTATTCACCTCGGGATGAGTGGTAGGCTGACTATTCAAGATGAAGTATATGAGCGAAAAAAGCATGATCATGTGATTTTAAAGCTGAATAGTGTACTGTTAGTATTTAATGATGCTAGGCGCTTTGGGATATTTACCTTAACAGATTTAGAAAATTTATCTCAGCATAAGCTTTTTAGAAAGCTTGGCTTAGAGCCGCTTTCCAAGGAGTTCACTGTAGCTAAATTAAAGGCTTTATTTAAAAACAGAAATAAAAATATTAAAAATACTCTTATGGACGCAAGTTTAATAGTCGGGATAGGTAATATTTATGCTAGTGAAGCCCTGTTTAGGTCTGCTATTCACCCCGAGAGAATGGCAAGTTCACTTACTGATAAGGATATAAAGAAATTACATGAGCAGATCATTATCACTTTAGAAGACGCTATTCGAGCTGGTGGCTCGACTTTAAAAGATTTTAGTAAAGCCAATGGTGAAAGTGGATATTTTCAGTATCAGTTTAAAGTCTATGGCAGAGAAGGTTTGCCTTGCTTTACTTGTAAGACTCTTATTCAAAGAATAGTTCAGGGTGGAAGGAGTAGTTTTTTTTGTTCTAAGTGTCAGAAATAGGGTTACCTATCTTCCAGATACCTTTTTCTCGAAAAGCAGGTATGGTCTGTCTTCTTGCCATATTTATTATCGAACTAACAGGCTTATCTATGGAACGAGCATAATTAGTGAGTTTTACTATTTCACTACCCTGCATATAGGTGTTGCGTTTATGTAAAGCTTCCATTAGGGCAAGAATAATTATTTTCTCCATAATTTTAGAAGAATTTTTTGATTGAAATTCAGTGAAAGCACTGTGGTAAAGAGCTTGCTCTTTATCCCTGATAATAATGGCTGGGAAACCTAAGCGTAAAAGCTGATAGTTAATTAAAACTCGTCCGATTCTGCCATTTCCGTCACAGAAAGGGTGAATGCTTTCAAAGTTTAAATGGAATTTTGCTATTTTAGAAATAAAGTAATCATCGATGTTAGCAGCATAGTCAATAAATATGTTTTTAATAAGAGAAGGTATTTTTTCTGGGGCTGCGGCTATGTATGAACCAACTCTAACATATTCTCCAGTAGTGCGAAAGCGTCCAGCAAATTCATCATTAATGCCACCAATAAGCATTTGGTGTAAAAGCAGTATAAGATCTTCTGTTAATTCCTCGGTTTTAGATTTTTCTTTAATATAATTAACTACTCGGGCTAAATTTTTAGCCTCATAAACCTCTCTCAGGGAAAGGTCTCTGCTCACTTCCATTTCAAGTAGTATTTTTTCAGTTTCTCGCAGAGATAAGGTCGAATGCTCTATCGCATTAGAGTTATAAACGGCTTCTGCTACTTCCACTTCATCTATAATTCCTAAAAGAGCTTCTTTGCCAATCTTGAGATTTTCGTAAGTTTCTTTGAGTTTTTGTATGTAGGATTTTTGAGTCAAGGTGATACTCATATTAATATAATGCCATGGATTTACGATTTTTGACCATAAAAGCGTAAATTTATATTGAATTCGGATTCGATTTACGTTTTATTGGAATTGTTAGCGACTGGTGTTTTTTAGGGTATACTGTAAAAAGAGCTGGTGTTTTTTAGGGTGTAGTGCAAAATGTTACAGAGAAGAATTTTTAAATATATTAAAGATGATCTAGATACTAAAATGGTTTTACTCGCTGGTCCTAGGCAGTGTGGTAAAATCACTATCGCTAAATCTTTAGTGAAAGAATATAATGGACGGTTCTATAACTGGGATGACATAGAAGATAGAAAGCTTATTATGAATTCTGTATTAGATTTTAGTAAAGATCTCTGGGCTTTTGATGAATTGCATAAGTA
>RFQS01000077.1 GCA_009924885.1 Pseudomonadota bacterium
TCAGTAACACAAGCCTAGATTTTATTTCTCCAAGTATTCTTGTAGCAGAACTACTTTTATCACTCTGTGTAATATTTAACTCTAGAGCCTCTTTTCTAGCTGTTACCCAGTCCTGATGTTTTAAATATAAGGAAATAAATTCAATACTAGGGTAAATTAATAAACTCCCTACGGTGAAATTCATATTATATTTAGGCTTTTGTGCGAGCATCTCTATATCATTTTATATTTTGCTTGAGCTTCATATAAAAAGGACTGTGGCTAACCCTGAACTTCAAGCAAATATGCTAGCCTTAATTTTAATCTAATCATAGAGGGAAGCATATGATTTGGCAGCCATTATTTTTAATTTTAATTACAGTAGTGCTTGGCATAACTGGTTTATTAACGCAGTTTTATCAGGGCAGTAAGAAAATATACCAAGCGAGCTTTGCTAAACGGGAATTTATTCCTGTAGCTAGGGCGATGAGCAATCATGTGGCTAAAAGTTCTGGAGTTTTTCTCTATACTTTACAGCAGAAATTAAAATCTAGATTAACAGACCCCAGTATTAGTCTGAACTTCAGAGAGGATTTAAAAAATTTAGCGGTGCAGCATTCTTGGACTGATTTTCAGAACACTAATCTTAATACTAACCTGAACAGCTCGATTATTAGCGATGCAGGAAATTCTAATACCGATAATTCAAGCCCCCTTGCTGCGATCCTTGCAGAAGGCACTAGTCAAGCAAGCTTTATCACGAAACATACAAAAAACACGAATCTACCACTAGAGTATGATGTAAAGCTTATACAAAGTGAGTTTATGGATATTTATCCTTTAGAGACTGGAAATAAATATTTAGCTAGCATAATCGATGAATCTAAAATAGATAAAGAATTAGGAGTGGTATCTAGCTCATATGAAGCTAATTTCATAGATGCTAATGATAAGTTATTAATCTCAGAGGGGCTTATAGATAGTTTATTAGACCTAGCTGCTGCGACTAAAGTTAAGGCGAATCCAGAAAGCTTTGGTTTAAGTCTCAGTGAGAGCGGTTTAAAGGCTAGTGACTTAGCTACAGGCTTAAGGTTAGAGGTGAAGTTTCCTGTATCTAACTTAAGTAAGGACAAGCTGAAAAGTCCAAGCAGTACGAGTAATGGCGGAAATTCTTCAGGAAATAATATAAGTAAAAATCTCGGAGAAAATTTAAAAACCGACTCTAAAACTGCCGTGGCAGAAGAGAAAGACTACTATCGTAATCTAGAATTTATCTCCAATTCACAGATCAGGCTAGGCGAAAAGGTTTCAGCTCCAGTCTTTGAGCTACCAGTTATTAACCCAGACCCGCAGCCTGTAAACCCTCCTGTAATTAATCCTCCAGTTTTAGGCGGCACTGGAACTATAGACCCCTACGACCCAAATAGAGAAACTTATTTTGATCTAGCTGTAAGAAGCTTACCTACTGGTTCTCATGGCATACTTTTTAATCCAGAACAGAATATCTCAGCTACTAATCCTTTAAGAATCGCTAACGGCAGCAATTCTGCGATTAGCACTATTTATGCTGATAACAGCGGTCATTTAAATATTTCCATCGGTAAAGCTAAGGATTCAGAAAGCTTTGTGGGATTAACTAAAACAGAATCAAGCTTCGAGAGTACTAAGATCGCAGTTTTAGAAACTTTTATTGATGGTAAAGAGAAACCTGATTTGTCTAACATTAATACTAGCGGGGTTAATTTACCGAAAACCGATTTCGAAAATTTAAAAAATCCGAGTCTCGTTTTAGATGTACTCCCGAGAGAAAACAAGCGCTACGGCACAGTAGATGAGGCTTTTAAATATCAAGGGATTAATATTCCGATTGGTGCAGTAGTGGTAGCGACAAAAGAATCTGGAGTAAATGATAATCGTCCCGAAAATGGTGAATTTAGTTACTTTAAAGTCTATGACAGTAATGGAGCTTTAATTACGAAATTCCACACTGATGATTTAGGTGATAAATCTAAAGTGAGTAATGTGAATTTTAAATATACTGAATCGCAGACTGAAGACAGGGATGGCACAGCGATTTATCAGAAATTCAGTACAGCAGATCTTTTTAAAGGACAGAGTTCAGATGCTGCGGTGAAGGCGTTTTTAAATATTCAGGCAGATTTAGCGAGTTCACAGCAGTTAAATATTAATCAGCAGCGTAAAGACTGGCATGAGGATTTATATCAGAACTTAAAAAGTGATGGTTTAAATTATACTGGAGCTACTCTAGAAACGAATAATGCTGCGAAGGCTGCTGAGATTCTTATCGCTGAGAAGAGTTATATTTCAGATAAGGCTAAGGAGCTGGATAAGAAGCAGGTGCAGGCGATGCTTGAGCTGGAGGGGGCGAGGGATTTGGTGGAGGAGGCGAAAAAGGTTTTAGAAGAAGGCAAGAATAAAGGTATTTCTCAAAATAAAATCAATGACCTTAAACAAGACGTTAAAGAAGCAGAAAAAGCTAGAGATCAAGAAAAGAAAGACTTAGCTCAAGCTCGTGATAAATACGATGATTATATGGCTAACCGTGCGAAAGAGGAGCCAGTGAAAGTCGCTAAAGAAAAGCCTGCTGAAAGTAAGCAGAATAATACCAACAATCAGCCAAAGGCTGCTCCAGCACCTCAAATCGTAGCGATACAATCAGCTCCTAAAGTAAGTGCTTCCAGTGGAGCCTCTTCTGGAGGTGGCGGTGGTGGAAAACGTAAATAATGAAAAGAATATTAGAGAAGTTTTTTATGGTGAAATATTTTAGATACTTAGGAATACTGCTTAGTGTAAGTGTTTTAGCCTTTAGCTATTTTTACTTTAGTGCTAAAGCAGCAAAAAGTAAGAAGGTACTTAATTTAAGTAAAAGAGGCATTAGTGATTTAAGTACTTATACTTTTAAGGAAGGTCTTGAAAAGCTTTATTTGACTGATAATCAGATTAGTGATCTTTCAGGTTTAAAACTACCATCTACTTTAAAAGTCTTAAGTTTAGCTGCTAATCAAATTACTAGTTTGGACAACCTAGAACTTAATCAAGGATTAGTACGTTTAAACTTGGGTTCTAATCAGATCAATGATATAGCTGGATTAGTTTTGGTAAATTCGCTGAAAGAATTATTTATTGATGATAACCCAATAGAAAATATTGAGAAATTAAGTTTGAATGAAGGTTTAGAAGCTTTATTCTTTATAGATACTCTAGTCTCTGATTTCAGTAAACTAAAATTACCCAATTCCTTAAAAAGATTATCTATTACTACGCCTATTTTTAGAAACGATATTAAACTAATCAACCTCGACAAAATCCAATTCAACGAAGGCTTAGAAACCCTCTACTTCACCGACGGAGAAGTAACCACCATCGACAACATAAACTTCCCCAGCACCCTTAAAAAACTCACCCTCGGTACTAACCGCATCAAACACATCTCTGGCACTACCTTACCCGCAGGCTTAGAAGACCTAGACACTGGAAACGGCCTCTTTAATGACTTTTCAGGCACTGTATTTCCAGCAGGGCTTAAAAAGCTAGACTTAGAATACAATAATATTACGGGTGAAACATTCTCAGATCTTATTCTCCCAGAGGGTTTAGAAGAATTAAGTTTAAAACGCAATCGCATATTTACTTTCGGTCCAGATATTACTCGTGCTGATGTTTTAAGTGATTTAAAATTACCAAGTACGCTTAAGAAGCTTGATTTAGAAAGTAATCAGATTCAGCATATTAAAAATTTAGAGATTCCAGATTCGCTCATAGAGCTGAATTTAAAGGAGAATAAGCTTAGCCAAAAGACTAAAAATCAGATTACTCGCCAGTTTGTTAATAGGAAAGGATTTAAACTGAAACTTTGATTTTATAGAAAGCCTAGAAATTCAGCCTTAATATCTTTAGCTAACTATTCTATAATCTTAGAGCCAAGAGCATTATGGCACTGTGCAGATTTCCTAATCTTGAAATACAAACCAAAATGCAACAGGAACAGAAATCAATTAAAATTTTTGAGGAAAAACGACCCCTTAAAACTTTCAATTAAATAAAGCAAGATTACATTCATGCCCTTCATACTTGAGACAATTAAATATAGAGCTGATTTTATGAAAATTTTAGGTTACTGGCTTTGCTCACCATTTGCAACTCATTTGTTTAATATCCTGAATGCTAGCAACCTAAATATTAACTTTCATTTTTTACCCTTTGTGCTATCCCTCTGCTTGGCAATACTGGGAACATTCTGTATAATTTTAGGCATGCTACTCCTAGACTTATATGCAATAAAGGAGACTATTAAATGACCATTAATTTAACTGACCCTGTCACTCAAGCTATTTTTGTTTTTTTATCATTTCTATTTATACCAGCCTTCTCCTTCTTTATGATGTATCTCGTAGACAAGCGTTTTGAAAAGCTTTTAAAGGAAAAAAGAAAATCTCAACTCAGCTCTCGCTAATATATTAGAGTGGATATCAATTCCGAAAACACCAAAAATAAAACCATGCCCCAACCTCAAAAAGTCTACGACTATACCATCATCGGTGCAGGTGTCGCAGGACTTGCAGTAGCAGCTTTACTCGCTAAAGATGGCTTTAAAGTAAAACTAATCGAGTCTCACAGCAAACCAGGTGGCTGTGCGAGCTTCTTTAGAAATGAAGGCTTTCGCTATGATGTCGGGGCTACGACTTTAAGTGGCTTAGAAGATGGGCAGCCCATCGCAGAGCTAATTAAAGAATTAGAATTAGACAAAGTAGTCTATAAAAACAAAATCGGCACTGAGGATAAAGAAACTTCACTTAGATTAAGCCACTCCGAAAGAGGCATTCAGATATTTCAAGATGGTCAAATTATTCACCGCTACACAGATAAAGAAAAGTGGATAAACGAATCCTACGAAAAATTGATTTTAAATAAAAATATAGACACAGAAAAAAATCATCGTGCCTTCTGGAATGAACTCTACCGTATAGAAAAAAGTGCTTTTAAAATTCTTAAAACGCATAAAAACCTTTTACCTAATAGCTTTCAAGATTACCTAAGCTGCCTTAGACCAGATAAGCTTTTAGCAAGTCTGTCTGGCTTAACTCATCTCCCACAGCTCTATTTACCACTTAAATATTTACTTAAAAAATATTTTTTAAGCGATGAAACTGCTTTTATAAAATTCCTTGATGAGCAGCTTATAATCAGCACTCAGAATAATACAGAGAAGACACCGATATTCACCGCAGCTCTAGGCTTAACTTACAGCTCTAGTATTTACTACGTCTATGGTGGAGTGAATCAGCTGGCTGTAGCTTTACAGAAGCGTGCTGAAGAACTAGGTGTAGAAGTCATTACGAGGCGAGAAGTTATAGAGATCAAGCATCTATCCAGTAAAACTTATTCAATAAAAGATAAAACTGGTGAAGAACATCTAAGTCAGAGGATCATCTCTAATCTTACATTCTGGAGCATGGCTAAACTAACTACAGGTGAGACTCAAAACTTCTTTCAGGGCTTCGTTAATAAGTTTAATTATGATATCAGTGCCTTTACTATCTACCTTGGCTTAAATACTAATTACATTCCTCCCACTGATTATGCACAGATAAATCTAAATAAGCAGATTCAGCACTGCTGTTCCCATTCTTTCTATATAAGCTATTCACGTCCTGATGATCACACAAAAGCCTCTGAGGGAGGGCTAAATATCATTATCTCCACTCATACTAAAGCTGAAGAATGGCTTAATTTACCAGAAGAGGAATATCGCAAGAAGAAGGCAGAGACTGAGTCATATATTTTAGAAGAATTATTTAATACTATTCCTGAATTAGTAAAAGAAGGCGAAAACACAGAAAGTGGAGTTCCGCAACAGTGCCTGGATGAAGTTAGACCTAAAATCAAATCTTTAATTTCAGGAACTGCTAAAACTTTTCTGCACTATACGAAACGTAAGAACGGCGTGGTGGGCGGGCTGCCTCACTCTGTAGATTATAGTTTCTTTGAGCTAATGCCTAAAAAAGTTCCTAACGAAGACATCCACATGGTGGGAGATACTGGCTTCCCTGGTCAGGGATTAGTTTCTACAGTTTATTCAGCGCTTAGTGTTAGAGAGAGTCTGCGAAGTAAAAATCTATTAATGCCTTAAGCTTCAGATGAACCTATTGGGTAAAGATTTTTTTCCTTCATGCTTTCACCCTGAAATTTTAAAATCAAATATTAAAATTTCAGGGTAAAATAAAAATATGAAGTCTATCCCTAGAGAAGAAGCTTTACAAGACCTCGAAACAAAATTAAAAAGCTTCCCCATAGTTGGAATACTTGGCCCGCGTCAATGTGGTAAGACCACACTTGCAAAGCAGTTTATTGATAATCAAAGCAAAAAGAAAACATATTTTTTTGATTTAGAAAATCCACGAGATTTATCTAAACTAGAGAATCCTCTTCTTAATCTTGAAGACCTAGAAGGATATGTCATCATCGACGAAGTTCAACGTTTACCTGAATTATTTCCTATATTAAGAGTCCTTGCAGACAGAGTTTCAAAAAAAACTAAATTTATTTTACTTGGTAGTGCTTCACCATTATTAATTAAAAATTCCTCTGAATCGCTCGCTGGAAGAATAGCCTTTATAGAATTAAGGGGCTTTGGCATAGAGACTTTCAGGAGATGTGTATAAGAGACAGCCGTAAATCTGAGCAGTTAGATATCAGTAAACTCTGGCTGAGAGGCGGCTTTCCACGTTCTTATCTATCTTCAAGCATAAAAGATTCTTATGAATGGCGTGAAAATTTCATAGAGACCTTTCTTGAAAGAGACATACCAAATTTAGGAATTAACATCCCCGCTAGAACCCTCAGGCAGTTCTGGACTATGCTTTCACATTATCATGGACAGGTATTCAATGCCTCTGAATTAGCTCGCAGCATGAATTTAAGCAGCCCTACTATTCAAAGATATTTAGATATATTAAGTGGAACATTTATTATTAGACAGTTACAGCCTTGGTTTTATAACGCAAAAAAACGCATAGTAAAAAGCCCTAAAATATACTTCAGAGACCCTGGTCTACTACACGTTTTCCTAAGCATAGACTCTAAAACAGCTTTAAATGGTCATCCCAAGCTAGGTGCTTCTTGGGAAGGCTTCGCTTTAGAAGAATTTATATCTTTTCATAAATTAAGTGAGCAAGAATGTTTTTTCTGGGGATTACATACTGGAGCTGAGCTGGATTTGGTTTTTCAAAAATCGGGTAAATTATATGGCTTAGAAGTTAAATATAGTGATGCTCCTAAAATGACTAAGTCCATGCACTCAGCTCTAGCAGAACTGAATCTAGAAAGGCTATTCATACTTTACCCAGGTAAAGATGCTTATAAATTGGATAAAAAAATCGAAGTTATTGGAATAGAGGCACTTTCAGCTTTAAGCTTAAAAACTACAGTTAACTAAAATACTGACGCTGCAAGCGTCACAGCCACATCTTCTATCTCAGGAATATGGGTACCCGGGAAAGCCGTTTTCGTAGCAGAGTCCACCATAATACTACAGTAAGGACAAGCCACGCTGACTTTATCTGGCTTGTGTTCATTTAATTCCTCAAAGCGCATTACATTAATATGGCTACCAGGCATTTCATACCAAATCTGAGCACCACCGCCACCACAGCAAGTGCTTTTCTCTCTTTCATTAATGATGCTCTTCAACTGCAAGCCAGGTATACTCTCAAGAATAAATCTAGGAGGATTAAACACACGATTATATCTACCTAAATAGCATGGATCATGATAAGTAACGGATATATCAACCGAATTCTTAGGTATCAAGCGAGACTCCTGAATTAATTTAGCTAAAATCTCAGTATGGTGATAAATTTCGATATCTTCTAAACCAAACTCGGCATACTCATTCTTAAAAGTATTATAGACATGCGGACACTGAGTAATAATCTTTTTAACCCCAAAGGCTTTAAAAATTTCAATATTTTCCATGACTATTTCTTGAAACATGGCTTCATCACCAGCTCTACGAGCGATATCTCCAGAACTTTTTTCCTCATTACCTAAAATAGCGAAACTAAGGCCAGCAGCCTCAAACAACCTTGCATTAGCTTTAGATACCTCTATATTACGAGTATCATAGGAACCTGGACTACCCACCCAATATAAATATTCAAACTCAGCTTCCCCACGGCTTAAGACTTTAAGTTCTATATCATATTCAGACTTAAGAGTATCTACCCACTTCTCTCTATCACTAGGAGGCAGTCCCCAAGGATTAGATTTAGTACGCACATTTTTCAGCGTAGACTGTAAATTAGCTGGAGCTTGATTCATCGCAAGCAGTCCACGCCTCATATCTATAATAGTATCCACATGCTCTATTAATACTGGGCATTCTTCTACGCAGGCGTTACAAGAAGTACATGACCAGAGTACGTCTGGATTAATAAATTCATACAAACTCGGAGAGTGATCTTCGTGTTCAGCAGATTTACTATTAAAACCACTAACGTGGCTTTGAGATAATTTTTTTATATCCAAGAAAAGATGTTTTGGCGACAGTGGCTTATCAGTATTTTGAGCTGGGCAGACGACATGGCAGCGCCCACAAGCCGTACAAGCTTCACTGTCTAAAAGGGTTTTCCATGAAAAATCTTTATACTCAAAAACACCAGCATTAAAATCTTCTTCATTAATCTCTAAGCCCTTTTCCTCAGCTTCAAGCATATCTGAAAGCTTAAATGGCGTATAAAGCTGTCCTCTAGCTCTCTTCGAATGAAAGAACATAGAAAGTGGTGCCATGAAAATATGAATAAACTTAGAATACGGTATTAAAGCGATAAAAGTACAAGTTAGCAGAGCATGAGTCCACCAAAGCGTCACATGAGCCCCTCTTAAATCAGCATCAGTCATAAATTGAAAAACTTGAGCTAAAGCATTACCAATAAAAGCATAGGACTCGTCCGCTGGAGTAGCGGCGATTCTCAGCCCCTCTACCATAAAACCAGTTACCACTAAACTCAATAGAAATACTGGCTGAATCCAATCCTTCTGAGTATTGTCAAGTTTTTTACTAGTAAAAAGATAACGACGCAGAGCAAATATCGTAATACCCAGAAATAAAAATAAACCTCCAAGCTCCGCTGCAAAGCTGACTAATTTATAAAAGCTACCTTGAAAAAAATACACGGGTGAATGATCCTGAAAACCTACGATATTCGTAACTATCCAGAGGGTCATAAAACCAATAAACACACCAGCATGAGCAAGACCGGGAGTCTTCTTCTGAGAGGTTTTCTTATGTAAGAAAGCATAGGTGAAAACATAAACCAGTCTATTCCAGACATCACTAAAACGATTCTCACCCTTAGGAAACTTAGCAGCGGTAATAATCGATATTTTCTTA
>RFQS01000078.1 GCA_009924885.1 Pseudomonadota bacterium
TTTTCTTTAGCTTGAATCGCCTGCATCTCAGCAAAAATATCTAAATCACCTATATCTATCCCCCTGACTGAACCCTTACAGATATGCTCTTCTATAGACATTATGAATACTGGTAAATGAAATTTTTCGACTAAACGACTAGCTACTATACCTATAACACCATGATGCCAACTCGCATCACCGATAACGATGCTTTTCTCTAAGTCGAAACGCCCTTCCTCTGCAAGCTTACTTAAAGCCGATTCTTGGATCTTATCGCAAAGCTCTTGCCTACTGGTATTCTCACTATCAAGAAAATCACAGAGTTCCTCTGCTTCAGCATAATCATCGGTTATCATCAGCCTCACCGCAGCCATCGCATCACTTAACCTGCCAGCAGCATTAATACGAGGTGCTATACCGAAGCCAATATGCTCAGTGTTCGCATTATCATTAGAACCACTTATATTCAGTAGCTTTTGCAGACCTGGTTTTTTAGTACGAGATAATACTTCTAAACCTCTTATACAGAGCACTCTGTTTTCACTTTTAAGCGGAGCTAAGTCAGCGACTATACCCACGGCAACTAAATCCAGTAAAGAGTTTATACGAGAAGCTCTAATATCTAAATCAGCACAATATTCGCTAATTAACGCTTCTGCTAATTTAAAAGCTACACCAACGCCTGGCAAATAATGCAGTGGGTGAGTCTCCGCTAGAGTTTTAGGGTTACAGTTCGCAATACTCGGCGGTGGATTCAATGGTATCGAATGATGATCGGTGACGATAACATCTAAACCTAAGCTGCGCGCATATTCCACCTCATTATAATTACTAATACCACAGTCACAAGTAATCATCAGATCTACTTTCATTTCTTCTCTGATCTTTTTTATTGCAGCATTATTCAAGCCATAACCTTCATGTAGACGGCTTGGCACATAGAAAGAAACATCTACATCTATCATCGCAAAAGCTCTATACAACAAAGCCACCGAGCTAGTGCCATCCACATCATAGTCACCATAAATTAAAATCTTCTCATTCTTTGCTATAGCTGTTTTGACTCTGTGAAAGGCTTTATCCATTTCTGGAATTTCAAAGGGACTGGAAAATTTCACATTTTCAGTAGAAACATAATACTGAAGCAGCTCTTCATTATGCACGCCTCTATTAACTAAAAGCCTTGCCACCAAAGAATCACCAAGACAGAGCCCTAAAAAACTCTTAGAAAAAGATTCTTTACTACGCAATTGCCATTTATTGGGCATGATATTAGCTACTTAAATAATTTTCATTATTTCCTTAATGACTAACAATATCAAATATCTCTTGGTTTACAATAATATAAATGCCGAAAGCACTTAAAACAAGCCTTAAAGCCTTATTAATCTTAGCTCTAGTAGCTGGGCTTACTGCTTATTTAATCTTGACCAGAAAAAATATTCACCAAGTCGAGAGTAATGGTTTAAAACCTCTCTCTTACAGGTCTGCACAGCTTAAGCCTAATGATCTTGCACATCTTATCGCAAGTAAAGATATTGACGTAGTTCTTAATGTGAGAGGCGGTAGCGATAGCGATAAATGGTACAAAGAAGAAAGGGATTTAGTCTTAAGTCTTGGAAAAGAGTATCACTCACATGGCTTTTCAGTATATAAGCCTCCAAGCAGAGAAAGGTTTTTAGACATAGTAAATGTACTTGAAAAAGCTAAAGCCGAAAATAAAAATATCCTGATTCACTGTAAAGCTGGGGCAGACAGGACTGGACTGATAAGTGCAGTAAGCCAAATTATCCTATATGATTTTCCTGTAGAAAAAGCCTACAAAAGTTCTTTAAATATTCCTTATGGGCATGTTCCTAACCCAAACGGTCCTGTAGAACAGGTTTTAATTCGCTATGAAGAATCTACTAAGAAAATACCGAATATTAGTTTTAAAGAATGGGTTAATAAGCATTATTCTCGTAAAGAAATATTGGCTTATGCGGCGGAGCATAAGGCTATTCCTGAGAGTAAGTATCCTGGTGCTTTGGTGAGTTCTAATTGAGATTTTAGTGGATCGGGAATTACTGATTGAGGATTAATATATTGGATCATTTAATCACCCTTTGTTAATGAGCGCTTGGCACTCTAAGTCAAAATGCTTAAGCTCTTTCTAAGCTTTTAAATTTCTCATAATAGAGCAAAACTTCTTGTGAAATGGAAGGGGTGGTATTGCTAATACTTCCAAGCAAAAGAGATTCAGTAATTTCTTCCATATCTTTTTTTACAGCCTCTCTTGCAGCTTCCATCACTATAAGCTCTATATCAGAACTAACGTAATTATCAGTAGCTATAGCTAGTTTTTCAAAATCTATATTTGCAGAGTGTGGTCTTCCTAATAGATAAAGTTTAAAAAGATCTCGCCTTGCTTCTAAGTCTGGGGCTTTAATATATATTCTTTTATCCATTCTTCCAGATCTTAAAATTGCGGTATCTATCAAATCAGGTCTATTTGTTGCTCCAACAACTAACAGTTGACTCTCTTCACCTGCCTTATTTAAATGCATTAGAAATTCGTTGATTTCTTCTTGTTTATGGTTATCAGAAGAGCTTAACTCTTCTCTTTTAGGAACAAGACCATCAATTTCATCAATAAATAGAATACAGGGTGCTTTTAATCTAGCCATTTCAAATAGCTTGGCAATCTTACTGACACTACCATGTATATAAGGTGAAGCAACATCAGAGTGCTTAATTTCAATAAAGTTGTAGCTTAATTCTTCAGCTAGTTTTTTGATGATAAAGGTTTTGCCACAACCAGGTGGTCCATAAAGTAAAATCCCATTTGGGATTGATACTTTAAATTTTTTATATTTTTCAGGATTAAGTAAAGGGTTGATAACATCGTTGTAAAGTTCTGCTTTTAGTTTCTTCATACCTGCAACAGAGTCAAAGCCACTCAGCTGCGTAAGTTTATTTTTTATATCGGCAATTTTAAAAGATATATTATCTGGAAGAATTATTGCAGGATATTCTGTCTCGTTGACCGATACAGGAAAGATTTCAAACTTATTATTTTTGATAACTTCGTCCATGCTTATATCTGTAAATAAGTACAAATATTTACCATTGCTGAGAGAATATATTTCCGTAAAAAAAGCCTTTTCAATTCTTTGACATACAGCTGTTTGACCTTCTGTAACTTGAAAGCCTGAATATAGTAAGGGTTTTGTTTTGTGATTCGACATCCTTATCCAATACATTCTATAATAGCTCGAAGAGCTGCATATACTAAGCCGTAAGCTAGTATATTAACGAAGATCTGATCCAAAAATCTCAAAATACCTGCTAAAGCTGATCCTGAATTATCTATTGGTTTTTTTGAAAGCAAAGTTTTATTGTTTTGTTTTATTTGGTCAAAATTTGCGACGTTGTTTTGGTCGAGAAATGACAAGTCGAAATTTAATTTTGTTTGTTTCATACCTTAGCCCTCAAGTAACATTGGTTAACTAATTCAGGTATAAATATTGCGTTATAAACTCCTATTGGTATTCTCTCGAAAATTATTTGACTTCCCTTAGAATTCTCAAAAAGACACATATCGCCTGAAGCTAAAACCGCTTGACCTTGTACTAAAGAAGCCTCTATGTCAGACCATTTAACCATATGTGACACGGTTTTTCCCAAAGACTTTTTAAAGTAGCCTTGACGAGAAAAGGTTACGTTTCCAATTTCGAACTCTTTATCTTTATTAAAGATATAGTATATTATTTTTCTGATCATAATAGGTTGAATAATGTCATCAGTAATACTAATTAATTGACAAAAGAGTTCTGTTTTTTCATCATTATTGTTAGAGAAAAATGAGGAGAATACAATATTGATTGTTTCTTTTTGTGACGTAATATTGAAAGTGTAGGTTGTATCAGTAGTTCTACTTGTCATCTGGTAAGATACGCCTAAAATATCCCTGTAATATATTTCTTGATTATTAAACTGGATTTTATCACTCTTAAAAATTAGTCTAAGATGATTGAGTGATTCAGGAATTGATAGAAGATTTGTAGTGTTTAAATGATCATAATAAACAAATAAATCTTGAGATAGCTTTGAAGACGTATATTGAGAAGAAGCTATGACCTGTGCAATTTTAGTTAATTTGGATGAAGTACTAAAGTCTCTGAGCTGATTAGCAAGATCTATAGATATTCCCCTTAGAGACTCTGCAATTTTATCTCTTAATTCACAAACGAAACCATCTTCATAGAGTCCAACTTCTATTATCCTATTCAACTCATCTTCCAGTGCTTTTATAGTACGTTTCAAATCCTGTGCTTCATCTTTATCAAAAAAGCCATCTTCGCAGATATTCATTGAATTTAATTTAGAAATGAGAGAATGTATTTTGCCCGCGATGGGTTGTATGATTTCTGCATTGATCTTTCCAATATTTAGATTAAATTCATTTTGAAACTCGACAATATAATCTTTATCATTAGCTTCTTGGCTAAGTGAAGTAAAGAAGTCTGCTAACCATTCTTTAATATCAAAATTGCCTTGAGATAATGCTTGTTCATCAATGTTGTATTCATCATATAACTTGTAGAATAAGGTGTATTGCTTCCACTTTTTATCAACTAATTCATGAAGAAGCTTAACAGCAGTGATGAGTAACTCTTTGTGATTTTTTGAAGCTAATAAAATTAAATAGAGTACACAAAGGTTTTTCTTATAAATCAAATTATTTTCAGGATTTGTTTCAATAGCTTTCTTCCAAAGCTCCATTGCGGCAATATAGTTTTTAGTCTCTATTTTACTTAACGCTGTAATATCGATTTCATCATTTTTGCAAAACCAAAAAAAATATTCTTTAATTTTTTGTCGTGGGTTAGATAGTTTTTCTTGTGCTTGTTTAATCAGAATCTCAGTCCTAAAGCCTTTGAGACCATCAATATCTAAAGGATAGGTGCGATGTTCATCAATTTTCAGTAATCCATTTAATTCTTTGCACCTTTTTACAATGGATTTAAAGTCAGAAGAAATATCCAAGCCAAGTAAGTGATATGAATTCTCGGATAATTGTTTTAATCCAGACATATTAAAAAGTGATTCCCGATGTTACTTTTGTAGCTTCTTGTTCTTCTTGAGGAAGTTGCTTATGCAACGCTCTAACATGCTCTTTAAACTCCTCCATATTTTCATTTTTTAAAGCAAGATTAGCTTTATTAATGTGGTACTCAGCTTGTGGTGTACTTAATTCAGCTTTATGTTCCTCAAGCATTTGTGTAAAAATATAAATCCAAAAATCAGGATTATCATGGAGGATTTTTCTTTCTACGCTTTGTAACTGTTCGACAACATTTTCCAAAATAGATTCGCTCTGACTTTCTATTGCTTTATCACCTTCACTTATAAGTTTTGGGAAAATGTCTTTGATATGCTCACTGTCAGTTGAGCCATCGTTTATCTTTTGTTCTATATTTAACTTTGATTTATTGTATTGAGAAACTAATCTTGAAAACTTAGTTGAATTTTCAAAGTCATCTAGTTTTGCTTTAAGCTCCTTAAGTTCTTTGTCTGCTTTTCTTTTATCGTCTTCATCTTCGTTTGCATTTTTTAAACTTCTAGATATCGAATTAATTAAATTGTTAATCTCTTCACTTTCAGATTCTTCGCCCAATTCAGAATACCTATCTTTTTCACTTCCTAACTCTGTTATTAGGCTTTTAACATCAATAGATTCTGCATAAGTCGATCCTCGAGCAGATAAAAATAAATCAAGTGATGGGATTAAGGCTTCAACCTTCACTTCTCTAGATTCGTTTACATCAAGAGATATTTCTACTTCCGTTCCCTGAGGTAGGTGGTAAGGCAGCTTATCACCATCTATTGATATTTCACAGATAAATGTGTTTCTATCAGGCACAGATGATTCGCCTTCATACACTCGGATACCAAGACTGTTACTTTGTCCTTTTTTGAGTTCTTTAACTGTCCGATATGTTTTTGCTTGTGATTTGAGTGGCAAAATACTGCCTTTCTGAAAAATGGGTTCAAAAATATCTCTCAATTGAAAGTTATTAGTAGGGTCTCTTTTTGCGACAGACAAGCCTATAGAGTGTGGTATAGGTGCTCCGCTAATATTTAATCCATGAGTTATTGAAAAAGAGTCGGATTCCACTTCGAGGGTATTGCCCTGATCGTCAAACAAGTAAATCCAAAAAAGATTTTCCCGATATTCCTGTAGCGGTAGCGTTAGAAAAAATTTCCCATTTTTTAATTTCACTTTTGAACTGTTATAAACCCCATTATCACTCTGAATTTGAATAAAAAGTTCTTTATCCATATATTGAGTAGACTCAAAATGATCTACACTACCTGTCAAAACTTCTTCCATTTCTGAAGTTAGTGAGTCAAAATTAAGAGTTAGATTGATTTTCTTTAAGTCAAGGGACCGTGATTCTGTGGAAAAAATACTTTCAGGTATTTTTTGGCTGGCTGCAAAAATACAAGCACCTTTACAAACAGCAGTTAAAGGATCTATGGAAGTGTCAACTTCTATATCTAGTGCTTGTTGAAGCCTTCTTCTAATGAAAGGGATTTGTGTTGGACCACCAACAAGGATAATTTTATGGATAGCCTGCGGATCAATACCAGATTCTTTAATCGCTGCACGAGAGATTTGAATAGTTTTTTCTATACATGGCGATATTAAAGATTCAAAATTGTCTCTAGTAAACTCAAAGGAAAGGCATACTTCTTGGTCATCATCGTCAGAGCCCATATTATCAATTTCAATATTTACAACATCTGATTGAGTCAAATCAACCTTAGCAGATTCAGCTATATATTTTAATTTCGAGAAAATATTTGCATATTTTTTATTAGTTCTATTAAAATCGGGGAAATTATATTTCTCAGTAATTTTAGGGATTAATACTTTTTCCACTAAAGCCCAATCAAAATCCTTACCACCTAGGAAATTATCACCTCCATGTGACAATACAGACAGACTGCCCCCTTTTGATGAAATCAAAGCAACATCAAAAGTCCCTCCTCCAAGATCATAAACCAACCAGTTTTGGCTGTCAGATTTCATGAAGCCATAAGAAATTGCTGCTGCGATAGGTTCTTGTAGCAAAACAACATGCTTAAATCCAGCTAGCAAGCCTGCTCTTTTTGTTGCTTCCGATTGTAAGGTTGAAAAATATGCTGGTATCGTAATTACGGCTGCTGTGGTATCAAAATCAGGGTATTTTCTTGTAATATTAGTTTTTAAGTCTTTTAATATTTCTGCTGACACTTCTTCTGCATTCAGTTCTTTATCAATACGCGGGAAGTGTATTGTTTCAGCAGTCCATAAGTCTTTTTACTTCAGCTTTATAATTCTTAAAATCATCTTTTGAAGAATCTTTAAAAAGTTTGTCATAAGCCCTCATCCCCACTATGTAGTTATTAGATTTATCTATTCCAAAGACAGAGGGTGTATATTGATCACCTCTAATATTCTTCAGAATCTCAATAGACCCCTTATCATTTATGGCGATCTCAGAATTTGTTGTTCCAAGATCAATCCCTATTTTTATATTTTGATTTCTCATAATTATCTCTTTATGGACTCCCTATAACTACTTTTGATTTACGATAAAGCTTATTTGCAATAGAAACCTGTGGTTCAATGGTGTCAATAATTGTTGGGCGTTCCAAGCTTTGGTCAGACTCAAAGCTAATTGGATCAATATTTAACTCACTTACATATTTTGTATTGGTGTAGTCTTTTATTTGAATTTCATAAGCATTAAAAAATCTATTTATTCGCTCAAATGAATTATCAATGATTTTTGTTTGGTCATCTGTAATTGGCAAATCATATTTCTTAAGCCTATTTCTTAATCTCCATACTTCAATGGCCAAGTCGACAACTTTATCAATGTCAATTGTTGCAACAGTCCCATTCTCAGAGTTGTTTCTAAGTATGTTTTCTAAATCTTTTGGATTAATATTCTTAAAATTGGTCATAGAATACTTTATATTTTAACGTTTATGGCTCCCCCTCAATAAAATAAACCAAGTAACAATATTTTCCTCTGCCATATTTTCATTAACGGTATTGATGTGGTCTAATGCTATTACTCTTTTGGATACCCCAGCCACAAAGAAATATAATTGTACTCCTATATTCAAGTGCTTTAAAAATATCTTGGTAAATCTTTGTTAATAAGTCTTCTATTTGAGTACTCTTAGGAAGTTTACTCTTCTAAGTAATTAACTACTGAATTGAAGATCCAATAAGCCAAGTTTTTTTACTTTTATGCGTCTAAAATAAAGATATTACATGGCAACAATTAGAACGACAAATGATAATCTTACAAACCCTGCTGATCCAGATTATAAGCTCCCGCTTCTGCCACTCAATATAGATCTTGAGACTAAACTTGTTTTAAAGAAATTAAAAGAGGCTTCTCGTGCTTTAGCTGAATTGAAGGGTGTCGCATTGAGCATGCCAAATCAATCTATCCTGATTAATACTCTATCTTTACAGGAAGCGAAAGACAGTTCTGCAATTGAAAATATTATCACCACACATGATGAACTGTATAGAAGCTCTCCACAGCTTGGAGACTATGCTTCATTAGCAGCCAAGGAGGTGCATCAGTATGCATCAGCCTTACGCAATGGTTTTCAAGCAGTTAAAGAAAATGGTCTTCTAACTAATAATTATATTCAAGAGATTCAAGCTGAATTAGAAGGTAATAATGCTGGTTTCAGAGTACAACCTGGAACTGTTTTAAAGAATAGCCAAACGGGTGAAACTGTAGTTTGAAAGTATTCATCCGTTTATGGATGGCAATGGCAGAACGGGTCGTATCATTAACATTCTTTATCTAGTTAAAGAAGAGCTGCTAGATACTCCAGTACTCTATTTATCTCGCTATATTAACCAGAATAAAGCTGATTATTATAATATGCTTCAAGCTGTGAGAGACAAAGATGAGTGGGAAGCGTGGATATTGTTTATGCTGGATGGAGTTCTAAAAACTTCGTATCAAACTATTCAGCTAATTAAAGATATTCGCCAGCTTATGCAGGTCCATAAAGAGAAGCTGAGAAATGAACTCCCTAAGCTTTATAGCCAAGATTTGCTAAACCATCTATTTAATCACCCTTATACCAAGCCTGCGTTCTTAGGGGAGGAGTTAAAAATCACACGACCTACAGTAACTCGTTATTTGGGCGAATTAACGAGAGTTGGCATATTAAGCATGCATAAGATCGGTAAGCATAATTTATATATCAATGATGATTTATTTAACCTGCTTCATAATGTTGGGGCGAAAACCATCAAGGAATCTTTGCCAGAAGAAAAATAGATATGTAAAGAAAACGCTATTTTCTTTACATATGCGACATGATATGTAAAGAAAACGC
>RFQS01000079.1 GCA_009924885.1 Pseudomonadota bacterium
AACACCCCCTGAGCCTGGACGCCTTGGTACTACTTGCGTACCACCTCCAGTTGTTGGAATAGTCATGGTTGTTGGTATTGTGTTCATCGTACGAGATGCGGTGTAAGTTGGTATAGCGCCTTGATATCCAGCAAATCCACCGCCTCCGCTTGAGCCAAACAATTTATTTGCTAATGCAGCAACACCTAAAATCCCAGCAAGTTGCCCACTTTTACCAAGGCTAGATGTTCCAGTAAATAAAGAACTTAATATTGTTTTAGAGTATTTTTCTGGGACTCATGATTTTGCTGGAATTATTCCTGGCTTGGTTTATCATAATTTGAAACGAGATATAGTAGCGGTTATTGCTTATCGTATACCTGCAAATAGCATTTCTGGTGATTCTGGATTTGTTTTTGAGTTGGGTAAATATTTTGATTTCAATTAAGCATTAAGGGACTGCTCGCAAACGCAGAAATTGATGATTTTCCTTTAAATGAATCTTGAGATTTTTTTATTTAAAATCTCTATAAGGCTACTTAGATTCAAGTTTTCTCCACTATTAAAAACTTCAGTCATTGAGATTGAGGGGATATCAAAACTAAGTTTGCTGCGGGAACTTTTTTTGTTTATTAAAATTGAGCCTTGTTGTAAAAAACAGCTTGCATACATCATCTGTGCGGAACCTAAAACTTTGTAACTATCTCCTTGGTATTTAATAATACCTTCACTCCTAGTCGTCTGAGAGAAACAGTTTTGATTGTTAGCCTTGGCTTGCTTAGTAGTTTTTTTATTTAATTCTCCAGTCGTGTTAACCTCATTATCTTGCTGAAAATGCAGAGATGCAGTAGTCTTGTGATGCTTAGAGGCTTCTATCTTGCCCTTCCAGCCGAGGTTCTGTATGAAATATTCGTTTAAGATTTTAAGAATATAATCTAAGACTTTAGAGTAAGATTCTTGGAGATTTCCACCAAAATGTTTATGACTTTGCCTTGCGATAAAAGTAAAACAGATATCACCATCATGAATAACGGCTTTGCCGCCACTAGGGCGAATAGTTACTGGGGTATCTTTGAGAATACACTCCTGGATTAGATCTTGGCTTTTGCGTTGAGAGCGTCCAAGAGAGGCACTTGTTTTATCCCAAGTATAGAAAAAGAAAATAAATTCATCTGGGTTTAAGTGTTCCTCTGCAAACTCAAGTAAGCAAAGATCTCTGAACATAGGATTATGGAAGGTTTTAAACTCTGTTTTTTTTATCTTTCCCATGGTCCTAATTTTATGATAAAGAGACTACTGCCAAAATACTACAAAGCACTTTCATGCAGATGGTCTGCCATGTAGCTACTGCGAGTTAATGGTGAAGCTTGCACCCAGAGACCTAATTCTTGACCTCGTTTCTGATAGTACTGATAAATATCCTCTTCTATATATTCGACTACAGGTAATGGCATCTCTGCTGGTTTGAGATACTGTCCTAGAGTGATATAGCGAACACCATGCGAGTGTAATTCTTTCATTAATTCAATAATTTCTTCAGGTCTTTCACCTAAACCAAGCATAATGCCACTTTTAAGACCTATATTTAATTTTTTAGCTTTTATTTCTGTGTTGAAATATGAAAACAGCTCTAGGGCTTTATCGTAGGAAAAGCCTGGTCTAACCCATTTGTAAAGTGCTTTTACTGTCTGTGTATCAAAGCAGATCATCTCTGGTTCTGCTAAAATGATTTCATCAAAAGCATAATGCTGGTTTTGGAAATCTGGAATTAATAATTCTAGTTTTACGTCTGGTCTATAAAGCCGAATATGCTCTACTGTTTTGCGAAATTGACTAGCCCCGCCATCAAATAGATCATCCCTAGTGGGTGCTGTAATAACCACATATTTAGCTTTCATGTAGTTCACCATGTCAAGCATTTTCTGTGGCTCTAAGGGGTCTACAGGCAGCGGTGTGTTCCTTTCTACTGCACAAAAAGTACAGGCACGAGTACACTCACTGCCTAAAATCATGACAGTGACGATGCCACGAGAAATACATTCACCACGATTAGGACACTTAGCTTCTTCGCAGACAGTAGTCATGCCATTTAAAGGCATGTCTTTAATTAATTTATCAAACTTATATTTAGGAAATGAGTTTCTTAGCCACTGTGGCAGCTTAGGCAAACGA
This sequence comes from Pseudomonadota bacterium, assembly GCA_009924885.1. Classification (GTDB taxonomy): domain Bacteria; phylum Cyanobacteriota; class Vampirovibrionia; order LMEP-6097; family LMEP-6097; genus LMEP-6097. The sequence continues at coordinate 2,152 of RFQS01000079.1, forward strand.
TCTGCTGGTATCAAAAATGGGTTTCTGGATTCATTCATAACACTGCCATAAAACGCCATTTGCAGCTTACTTGCTTTTAGAAACTAATACCAGCTTCTTTCATCCTGGAGAACGCTAGTTCTACTCTGTCTACGTCAGTAGTCATAGCTATTCTGAAATATCCTTCGCCATGCTCACCGAAGGCATTACCAGGAGATACTACTATGCCGCAGTCGTCTAAAAGCTTTTCACAGAAATCAGCGGAAGATTTAAAAGCAGAAGGAATAGGCGCCCAAACGAACATCGAAGATTTAGGAGCTTCAATATCACAACCCAGTGATCTTAACCCTTTCACGATAGCTTTTCTTCTTCCATCATAGATTGAGTTGCGTTGGTCTAAGACTTTCTGCTCTATGTCGAGTGCTGTTAAACAAGCTTTCTGTATAGCTTTAAATATACCTGAATCTATATTGGTTTTTGCTTGAGATAAGGCTTGTATCGCTGGAGCCCAGCCTAAAACCCAGCCAGCACGCCAGCCTGTCATGTTGTAGCTTTTAGAGAAGGAGTGAAACTCTATCGCTATTTCTTCAGCACCTTTTACGTTAAAGATTGAAGGTACTTTATAGTTGTCGAAGTTAATCTCTGAGTAAGCCATATCATGACAAAGTAAAATATTATATTCCTTGCAGAAAGCCACAGCTTCTTCAAAGAACTCAACTGGAGCGATAGCGCTAGTTGGATTATTAGGGTAGTTTAGAAACATTAATTTAGCTTTTTTAGCTATTTCTACTGGAATAGCTTTTAAGTCTGGAAGAAAATTATTTTCTTTTAGAAGAGGCATCTTAAATGGAGTACCTCCAGCAAATATAGTTCCAGTGTTATATACGGGGTAGCCAGGGTCGGGAATTAATGTGTAATCACCAGGGTCTACATAAGCTAGGAAAATATTATGGATCGCTTCTTTAGAACCGATGGTTCCTAAACATTCAGAGATAGGGTCAAATTCAGGAATTCCAAATTTCTGAGCAGTCCATTTACAGACAGCTTTACGATACTCTAATGTTCCAGTATAAGGTGGATAATCGTGTGTTTTAGGGTCTACGACTGCTGCCTGCATAGCATCAATGATAGGTGAAAAAGTAGGCATATCTGGGTCACCTATGCCCATGTTAATAATATCTACGCCCTTAGCAATAGCGATAGCTTTTTTCTCATCTATTCTTGCAAAAAGATATGGTGGTATTAAGTCGAGGCGCTTAGATTTAGGAACTTGTATTTGGGTAACCATGATTTAAATTAAGATTTTATCGAATTTTCTATTTGTTATGTTAAAAATTTCTTGGCAGAAAGGTTATTATGTTGATACAATATTTTTCTTAGCTCAGTATTTCATGTTATTAATACAAGGATTTTTAAAAGATTTACAGTTGGCTGATGAGAAGGCTAATTTTAAAGCTTATTATTTGACTTTTGCGTATGAGAAAAATAAATTAGAACCTGCTCAAAGTGACAGAGAGGTTTTCTTAGTTAGCTCTAAGCTTAAAGAAAGGGGCGGTAGTAAATCTTTCTTGAGTAATAACGAAATTCCAGATCTTTTAAAAGATGAACCTATAAGCTTAAATATTATTAAAAACATTAAAGACATAGCAGGTTATAAAGATGAATCGAGTTCTGAGAAAACTCGAACTGAAATCATAAAAGATACCTTTAATACAACTTTAAACTCTAATGATTCACTGGTAATAAATCGTATAGAAGTTTCAGATCGCGGTGAATTTATTTTACAGATTCCAGAATCAGAATCCATTGCTGAAGATTTGAAGCTTAAAGTTTATTCACCAGACGGAGCTTTGTTGCAAGAGTTTGCTTATGCTTATCATTATCTCAAGACTATTGCTGAAACTGAAGTGATCTTAGAGCTGCCGATTAAGTCACGAATTATGGCTTACGCAAGAAGAACTTTTACTGAAGTTAATCATAAGGATTACTCCTGTGAGGGTGAGATACTTGCGGTGAGCGGTGTCGAAATTCCAGAAGGTTTAACTCTGATTTTTTGGGCTTCCCCTGTGGAATTAAAGCAGTTTAATAGTAAAGAATTAGAGCCGATTGCTGTTTTGAAAACTTCTCTAAATGGGGCTTTTAAAACCAAATTATCTTCTCGCAATAAATATAAAACAGTTTATGCAAGTCTGTCTGCTGATAAGCTTTTAGCTAAAAAAATAGAACTTGATGCAAATGGTTTAATACCTTCTAAGCTTAAAATCGTTTTTAAAAATCCGATTTTTTCTACACATTCTAAATTAACCGTTGATAACTATGTGGCAGAGGAGTTCTTCTTTTATAAGGCTCTAAGAACTACGCAGTTTGGGCTTGAGGATCAAATAAATAGTTCTGATTTTATGAAGCCCGTATCTTGTTTTGATCGTACGGCTAATTTAGAAATTAAGAAAATTGCTCATGGTCATGTTTTAGCAATTAAGCAGCTTTGGCGTTTGCCCAAGAATGATGTCGCTGATTCTGTTTTTACTCAAAAGCTTGTTGAGGCTTGCTTTGATGAGAAATTTGCTAATTATTTTATCGGCGGTGATGGACTTACTAGTAATGTAGATTTAAGGGCGCCGAATAATTTTGAGAAAGCCTTAAATGATGTCTTAAGATATAGTTTTCACTATCTTGAAGAGAAAATGAAAAGACAGAGTAGTGAAGCTAGACTAGAAAGAAATTATAGGGAATATACTTCACTCACTGTTGAGCAGAGCCTTTATGATGCAAGAGAATGTCTTTTTATTCCATTTGCTCTTGAGGAATTTGATGCAGAGATGATTCTTGCATTTAAGGATATTCTTGTTGAGTATCTTTTAGAGAAAGAATATGAAATCTTATTAAAAAGCTTTAAGTTTTATAACGATGAAAATTGTGATTTTGATGTAGATAATTTAATTAAGCACTTAAATGAGAATTTAGAATATTATCATCAAGTGATTTGGTATAAAATGTCTGCTAATAAGCGTTTTAGCCTGTTAGATAACTGTATCGCTCCTAATACTAATGGCAAGAGTATTGCTTCTGTGGTTGAGAATAGGGTAGTTGGTATTCTTGGAAATTCAATAATTATGCCTCTTGCACCAGGATATAGCCTAGATCCTAATTTCAAGCAATATGCAAGTGGCTTAATGGAGCTTTATAAAAATATTGAAAAGCTTTCTGTGTTTGAGTTGCGTGTGCCAAAGTTATTTTAGAAGATCAATAGATAACAAGAAAATAGAGTCGCGAATCGGTCTATTTAAACAAAACTGTACTCGCTAGGTTTATCTCTAAAATCTTTAATGATAATCCCCGCCTTTTCTAGCTCCAGTCTAATTCTATCGCTAAGTTCGAAGTTTTTTTCTAGGCGAGCTTTTTCTCTTAATTCAAGTAAAGTCTGAATCATGCTATCTAAGCCACTTTTATTAATAAGAATCTCTTCTTGTGCAATAGAATTAGTTTCAGTAAGATTATCGTATGAAGTCGCTGCTGCCTTAAGTGAGGCGATAGCATCAATGTGAGAAGCTGTAGATAAGGCTTTGGCGTCGGCGATAGAGTATATTAATGATTTTAGCGAAGTCTCTTTGGCATTAGATCTTAGATCAAAGCCAAGTATGCTTAAAAGATAAATGACTGTAGGTTTTTTATCAAGGTTCTCAAAAAGTAAGGCTAGAGCTTGTGGTGTAGCTAGATCATTATCTAATATTTCAATGAATCGATCAATTAAAGCCTGATCTAAGCTTGCTCGTTGAACTGCACTCAATTGAATTTGTGCAAAGCTGTCAAAATTAACGCTTTTTAATTCTTCTGCAATGGCATTGAAAAGTTTATCAAAACCACTTTCAGCAGCTTGAAGAGCGGTATTTGTGAAATTGATTTGTTTTTTGTAGTGAGTTTGCAAGCAGAAAAAACGGATAGTATTGGGTTTGAATTTAGCTAAAACACTTTTTATGGTCATATAGTTACTTAATGATTTTGACATTTTAGTACCATTTATCATGACCATGCCATTATGTAGCCAGTACTTTGCAAGCGTTTTTCCAGTGAAACATTCTGACTGAGCACATTCGTTTTCGTGATGAGGGAAAATTAAATCATCTCCACCAGCATGTATGTCTAAAGTGGAAATGGCAAATTTTTCTTTTAGAATGGTTTCTATCATCGTGCTACATTCTATATGCCAGCCAGGTCTTCCTAAGCCCCACGGAGAGTTGAAGCTTGAGAGTGGCTCATTTGGAAAGGCTTTCCATAGAGCAAAATCTAGCTGATCTTTCTTTTTATTATTCGGCTCTAATCGACTATTTCCTTCTTTTAAATTACTAATAGTCTGTCTTTTTAGTTGACCGTATTTAGAATAGCTGCTCACACTGAAGTAGACATCACCATCTACTGCATAGGCGGAACCTTGTGCTATAAGTCCTTCAATGAATTTAATCATTTCTGGAATATAATCAGTGGCTCTAGGTTCGTGGTCTGGCCATGAAACATTTAGGGAGACCATGTCATTCCAAAACTCATAGGTGTATTTTCGTGAAAGGGTGTCTGCTGGTATATTTAATTCTTTTGCACGGTTGATAATTTTATCGTCAACGTTAGTGATATTCCTAATCCAAGTTACTTGGTAACCTTTAAAGCGAAGATATCTTGAAAGTAAGTCCCAAGTGATAGCACTGCGGGCGTGCCCTATGTGTGAATCATCATAGACTGTAGGTCCGCAAGAGTAAAAAGTAACTGTATCTGAGTTTATTGGCTCAAATGCTTCAAGTTTATGCGTAAGATTATTAAAGACCCTCACTCAGTCTAAAATACCATATGTCTTTATAACTTGTTTTTGTAAATCGAACATTTTTTCCGCATCCTTCTCTGTTTCATGGTCATAGCCGAGTAAATGTAAGACTCCGTGAGCAAATAAAAAAATTAATTCTCGCCTGAGAGTGTAACCCATTTCCCATGCCTGCTCTTGTGCTCTTGCCGTGCAGATGATAACGTCACCCAGTGGCTGAATCTCTCCTGTGTTTTGGAAATCTTGAAAATTAAATGAAAGAACATCGGTGACGGAGTCTTTATTGCGAAAATTACGATTCAGATCTTTAATTTCAGATTCTGTGCAAAAGCTTAAACATATCTCGCGACGAAGGTTTAACTCCATTCCATTTGCTTCTTGAGATCGCGGTACAACTTCACTCTCTGTGCTTTTGTCGTCTTCTTGTACGCTTAATTTGATGCAAAGTGCTGCTATGTCTGACCAATTTACGCATCTCTCAATATCTAAAATTTCATTATCGTTTAATTTATTTAAATATTTAGTTCTGGAATCTCTATTTGAAATACTAATTTTGCTCATTACTGAATCAGCTCTATTGCTGTACCAGTAATTTTATCAGCAAGTTTCTGAGCTTGAGTCGCAAATTGATAAGATCTTTGTGCTTCTGTTAGATAATGGGCTTCGGTCTTCATATTGGCATTACTTTTTTCTAAAGCTTCTGAAATGATCACGGCGCCAGTGCTTGCAAGAGTCGGCATGCCACTGTTATTATTAGCTTCCAAATAAATTCCATCTTTAAGATCTGTTAAGCCTTCTGGGTTATTGAAGTTTGCTAATTGTATTTTGTAAAGAGAGACTAAATTATTACCATCTTTGCCGTAAACGACTCCATCTTCGGCGACTTTGATTTCGTCATATAATCCTAGGTATTTACCGTTACGTGGATCTAAAGCGATATTAATCGCCTGAACGTTACCAACAACTCTTCCTGCTGGGTTTAATTTTTGGGGAGCACCATTTGGAGCTTTTCGGAAAGGATTTCCTTCGGTTATGTCATCAAAACCATCAGCTTGTGTATTTAAGTCGGTGTACTGTCCCTGTCTTCTTAATTGAGTATAAGATCCTTCAAGTGGAGCTCCTAAGACTTGATAGCCTTCTTTGGAAACCATATCACCAGAGCCATCTATGTGAAAATCACCAAGTCTAGTATACATGGTTTTCTGTTGCTTCGGGTCCCAGACAGTAAAGAAGCCTTTACCTTTTATGAATAATTTAGTCCATTCTCCTACCCTAGGTGCTTGACCACCTTGTTTCATACTAAGACCACCTTCGACCATCTCGCCACCATACATATAGTCTTTGAATGACCATACTTTAGCTCTATGTCCGTAGGTTGCAGCACCAGCCATGTTCCCTGATATTAAGCCTATTAAATCAGTCGAATTTAAAGTGGTGTTTTGTGATAGATGGTGAAGATTATTCATGATTGATTATTTTTTATACATTGCTTTTGCATCAAAGGCTGTTATAGAGTCTAGTCGGACATTCTTTTTCGCAAGGGCACTTCTGAGAACACCTTCTCTAGCGGAGAAGCTGTTTACCATATCTTCAGAACCTATTGCCTGTATAGTAACTCCAGATTGTCCCATCCTTACGATTACGGTCTGTATATCTTCTACATCTGGAATGTCCAGTCTGATAGCACGATTTGTAGAATCTTCTATTAATCTAGGTGCTAATAGCTCCCAGTTTGCAAGCTGTTGTTGTCTACTGTTATCTTCGGATGGTCTTTGCTCTTGCTGACCTACATTTCCTTCTCTTGCAGCTTCTGTTATGGCTTTGCTGTTTTCTTGAGCTGCTGTTGCTATGGTAGCTTCGTTGCTTGAATAATAATGTTTTTTCTCTTCTGATGTTCTTTCTTCGTGATCTTCTGCACGGGATTGATTGAAAGCTTTTCTGACATCTTCTTGTCTCAAATTTTCTTTATCTGCTTGAGCTTTATTTAAATTTTCTTCTACACCAGTTAAAGCTTCATGGCTTGTCATTGTAGCTCTGCTCGAACCTGTTCTTTTTCCTTGAGGATTAGTTTCATTATTGACTTGAGCAGAGATACCCATCTCTTCCATTTTTGCTTTCAGCTCATCTGGTATTTCCTGTCCATTCGCTAATAAAGCTGCCATTTCTTGAGCGAAGCTTTTGGACTGGACTCCATTATTTAGAAATTTACCGTGGGAGGCGACATTAGCGTTAACCCCAGAACCTAGTTGCTGTCTAGTCTGCCCAAAAGATGGTCTTGCATCCTTGTTGCCTAAAAATGATCCTTCTAAGTTACTCACAATACTAGTTTACGTAAACTTTATTAATATTTGGTTATGAAAGTGTCCTTCCCAACGCAGCCTTGGCAGCTTGATGAGAAGTAATTTGACTTTCCCATTGCTCTATTTTAGAGGTATTCTTGTCAGGCTTCTTAT
>RFQS01000080.1 GCA_009924885.1 Pseudomonadota bacterium
TGATTTTCACTTCTGAAAAGATCATTAACAATAGTATTGTTTTTTCGATTATTTTTAAATTCTACATTTAAGTGATAGAAGGGATTCCGGCTATGTCCTTCATCAGAGAAGATCCTTAATAGGGGTTCTGAGTTTGACGGTGAATTTTCGTTATTCATGAGCATAAAATACAGTTTAGATCTGTCTCGGCTGCTGACTAAATAGCTAGGATCTATGGAGTGATGAAGTTTAATTTCACCACTAGTAAAAATAGGAGATTTTATATCTGATTCTTTTTGTTGGTCTGGGATTACTTTTAAGAGACCTTAAAGATTGAGCATGTTTCAGGTTATTTAAGAAGGCACTTTTTTCTTTAAGAAGCATACTTATAGCGGTCTTGTTATTTTGGCTAAATTCGCTCAATTCTTTAAAGTTTAAAATGTTTTCTTGAAGAGTATTTCGCAAGGAACTTAAAAAGAGTTCATTAGTTTTTTGAGGTGTCTCTTTAGATAATTTATTGAGTTCATGTCTATCTTGAAGTCTTGCTGCAAGGGCAGCCCTCTTTGCTTCATGAATTTCAGCACCCCACTTATAAGCCGTTTTGAGAGAGGGCGCTGTGGGGTATGATCCCCCGTCTCTGAACTCTAGGCATATAAATGGTAGATTATTCAGCTCAGACATTTAGAATTCATTTATTCGATTACTAAAATCCTATGCTGATCAGCTTTTAACCTGCCCGTTTTTATAGTCTCAGCGATATGCAGGAAAACTTTATTCGGTTTACCACTTTTATCATCTATAAAATATGAATGTCCCATGGGGCTGTCATATTCACTATTCACATCACTACAGTCTACGGCATAGACGTTATCTGGTACTGGGCTGTTAGACTTTTTCATATCTTCTGGTCCCGTGTGACCTAATCTACGTGTGAGTTGCCCACGTTTTACATTAGCGACTTTACTACCCCTAAGTGCTTGATCATCACTCGCAAAGTAAGTGATGACATTTCTTGAGGCTTCGCAGATTACATAGCCGTTTTGAGTTTTTTCTAAAGACTGGTTCGCTATATCAGCAGCTACCATAAAGACATTGCGAAATAAAAAAGGAGCATTTGCTGTTTTAGAGTAATTCTTGAGCCAGTAAGCCATGCTATTTCTGAAAACTCTGTTACCCATGGAGTGAGACAAAATGTTTACTCTTTTCATGCAGGCGATTCCGTCATCTCGGTTTTTTTCTTGCCAGTCCATAAATTTAGCCATCATTCTAGCGAAGGCGATAGCACTTGCATTTGCTGAATCTTGGTCGTCATAATAATCTCGAATGATTCCAGTTTTATCACCGCAGGGCCATATAAAAGGTACTACTTTTATAGAAGCACCTAATTGGGTGAAAAACCCTTGCATTTTGCGTCCATGCTCGATGGCTTTGGCTGGTTGAACATTAAAGCCGTGGAAATAAATTAATAATTCCTGTGCATCTGTTTCCCTGAGCTCGGTTAACAGCTTATTTGCTCCGATTTCGGTCTGAATGCCGTTTTTATCCTCACAGAAATATATCTGCTGCCCGACTTCATTATCGCCCTGCTCAAAAACAAATGGTTTATTTATTTCTGATGCTCTGCCATTTTTTTTAGCGTGATTCGTTACAAAAAGCATGTTTAAAAATTAGCACAAATTCACCTTGGATTTTACCATTAGGAAATTTATCTTGAAGCCATGTGATTGCATGTATAGGGGTGCCGAGGAAAAAATCCTCATGGAGCTTGGTCATTTCACGTGCGATAAAGATAAGCGAAGTATTTTCAGGAGATGATTTTTCTTGATCTGCTCTTGTCTCGGGCTCAGCGTTAAAAAGTTTTTCTAAATCTTCTAGCATATCTATCACTCGGTGAGGGCTTTCAAAGAAAACCATAGGTCTCTCTTCATTTAATAACATCCATCGCAAAATCATCTATTGAGTCAATCTCTGGTAAAAAACCTTCAAAGACGAAACGAGAAGTGTCTAACGGACATGCACTAAGAGCGGATGTCAAAGCAGAGATACCCCCGATGGGGATTACGCGCGGTGTTCGATTTTCATGAATAAAACTCTCCTCAGATAAACCCCAAAGCTCCTGAAGTATAAGTGAGCCTGGATCTGAGATGAGTGGTGTGCCAGCATCTGAGATAAGAACTATATTTTTCCCTTCTGTTAAAGAGGATTTTATCTCTGCTGTACGCCTAAATTCATTTTCTTTATTGCAGCTAATAAGCTTTTTACCAGTAATTTCGAAATGATTTAAAAGCTTTATGCTGACACGTGTGTCTTCACTGTAAATTAAATCTGCCTCTCGAAGATGCCTTAAAGCACGCAGGGTTATGTCTTCTAAATTTCCTATAGGAGTAGCGATTAGATATAGAGGCATACATCACTAATATAACGCTATTGCTGACATTAAATCTTTTCACCGCGACATCTAAAAAATAAACTCAAAATAAAAGATCTTCTGAATCCTTAACACTACTAAAAACTAATGCTATAATTTTCACTCTCATGGCCTTCGCTAAAAAACCATTTAAGAACTTTAAGAAAACCCCTAAAATCATCGTGGTAGATGAAAGAGAGGTTGATTATAAAAATACTGACGTACTTAAGAATTTTATCGACTATAACACTGGTAAAATACTTAACCTTCGCCAGGCAGGTCTTAAAGCTAAGGTAATTAGAAAAGTTAAAAGAGCTATAAAAAGATCTAGAGCTGTAGGCTTGATGCCTTTCACGACTACAGTAAACCACTAAGAGTTTTTAAGAGAAGAAATTTAGGAAAATATTATGTCAAAAGTGTGTGCGATAACAGGTAAAAAAGCAGGTAAAGGCTGGAGATATGCTTTCTTAAGATCTCACTATAACCCTACTGCTAAAAGAAGATTTGAGCCTAATCTTCAGACTATCGTGGCCATTATTGATGGTAAAAAACAGAAAATAAAAGTTTCTACTAAAGCTATAAAAACCTTTCCTCATCTTAAGTCTGGCATCACTAGTGCTGAGCTTAAAAAGGGAAGAGCACACAAACGTATTAGAAACGTTGCATAATATAAAACATCTTGTCAGAAAGTGATTTAATAACAGTAAAAGAGTTAGCTGCGGAATTAGAGATTACGGATCTAGTTCTGAAGAAGCTTTTGAAATTTTTTGAGCTTCCTAATTTAAAGGTGAAAAGAAATATTCATCTTGCGGATGATGTAGTCGCTGTCGTGCGTAGAGTCATGGCTCTTAAAGCAGAAGGTAAGCGTAATAAAGATATAAAACAGCTCTTCGATGATGAGCGTAAAAAAGAGAAGAAAGCTCTAGAGGGAAATAAAAAATCAGAGGAAACAGACTCGCCTGAGTCTTCTACTGTTGAGAAGGCAGATGATTCGATAATTATTTCTGAACATTTAAGCGAGGAAACAATCTCTGAGTCTGAGATTATACTTTCAGCTAAAGATGAGGATGATGAAGAGCCCTTTATTAAGAAAGCTAAGAAAGAACCTTCTTATATTCAGGATTTTATTGAAAGTGAAGAGATCGAAGCTAAGTTTGACGTAGAACAGCATGATGTTCAGGCTGACGCACTTGCACTAGATGCTCTAGCTGAAGAAGAAGGCGGAGATTTAGATGAAGTAGAAGTTACGGAAGAGACAGAGGAGACTACTAAAGATACTCTTCGTCCACGTAAGATGCGCCATAAGGCTTTTAGCTTTAGATATATACAGCGTGAAATCGCTAATGATACTAAATCACTTAATTTTCTTAAAAATAAATTGAAAAAGGGTAAACTGACCCATGTTGAGAGACTTAATCTATTAGACTCTCTTGACCGTAGAGCTAAGATGTTAAATAGTTGGATTCAGATTCTGCGTTGGGTTAAAAGCTAATGACTCTTAGATTCCTTACAGCTGGGGAGTCCCATGGACCGGAATTAAACATAATCCTAGAGGGGATTCCCTCGAATATGTCACTTTTAAAAGAAGACATAGATTTAGATTTAAAGCGACGCCAAGGCGGTTACGGCAGAGGTGCTCGCATGAAGATAGAGAAAGATCAGGCTTTCTTTACTGGTGGTGTGAGGCATGGAAGAAGCTTTGGTGGAGCACCTCTGAGTATAAAGATTATTAATAAAGATCATGAAAAATGGCTTTATGCTATGAACCCTGCTCCAGTAGATGAATCTATCGCAGAGGTGAGTGAGCAGCTTGCTGCTAGATTTATTTCCAAGGTAAGACCAGGGCATGCAGACTTAGCTGGTGCTGTGAAGTATCATGCGACGGATGTTAGAGATATTTTAGAGAGGTCATCTGCTAGGGAAACTACTTCTAGAGTGGTAGTAGGGGCTATTTGCAGGAAATTTTTGGCGAATTTTGGAATAGATATATTTTCTCATGTATTAAATATCGGTGAGATAGGTCTGAGTGAGTCTGCAGAGGTTTTAAGAGAGAGTCTTGATTATCAGAGCTTTAAAGATAAAGTCGAGGCTTCAGAATTACGTATCTGTGATACTTCTGAAACAGAGACACGGATGAAAGAGTATATAAACCAAATCCGTAAAAGCGGTGATACTGTAGGTGGTACTGTAGAAGTTTTTGCAGTGGGCGTGCCTGTAGGCTTAGGTAGCCATGTCCAGTGGGATAGAAGATTAGATGGTCTTATAGCACAAGCTTTAATGAGTGTTCATACTGTTAAGTCAGTGGAAATCGGTATGGGGAAGGCCGTAGGAGAACATCCAGGTTCTGTAGTACAAGATCAAATTTTTCTTGCTAAAGAGAAGATAGATAAAGCATTCCGCTATTCTCGTAAGTCTAATAACCTTGGTGGCATAGAGGGTGGTATGAGTAATGGTGAGCCGATAGTTTGTAAAGTTGGTGTCAAACCTATTCCTACATTAGTTTCTACTTTAGACTCTATTGATTTGGAAACCCAGAATGATTCTAAGTCTCATTTTGAAAGGTCAGATGTTTGTGTAGTTCCTGCTGCTGGAGTGGTTTTAGAAGCGATGTTAGCTTTTACTATCGCAAGAGCTTTTCTTGAGAAGTTTGGTGCTGATAGCATGGAAGAGATTCAGCGAAATTATCGTAGTTATCAAGAGTACTGCTTAACGCGTTAATGACGAAAACGCAGAAAATGGAGTTGTGCAGCGGTCTCCAAGGTCTAAATAAACTTTAATGCCATGGTCTTTACGAGCTTTCATAATAGTCTCACCGAGATTTGATAAATTAGCAGTGTGTGAAATCAAGTCAGAGACTTGGATCTTATTTTCTGAGATAAGCTGATAGCTTTCTTTAAGATCATTCAGATTCGGTGAATAGCTGCTAATTATGCTTAACTCTTTATAGTAAATCTCATTATTAGTAAAGGCTTTAGCACTATCGGGGACACTAGAAAAGACTATGATAGTGCCGCCATCGCGGATATAGCTGATGGCTAAATCGATACATATATTTGCACCAGCTGAAAGGAATATATAGTCTGGTTTTTCAGCGTTATTTATTAAAGCTATATCGTTAAAAACTTTATCAAAACCACTCTCTGCTGCGAGCCTTCGTTTACTGTCTATAGGATCAGAACCATAGAGATTAATTTCTAATTTTTCACGATAATAGTCAATAAGTCTACCGATGATAAGACCGATAGAACCAAGTCCCAAAACTAAGACATTAGCAGAGCCTTTATGCAAGAGCAATCCAGATTTTTTTATCGCTTTAATGCAGCAGGCTACTGGCTCAGTGAAGCTTGCAGAGAGGTTAGAGGTTTCTTTATTTAATTTTATTACAGTATGTTTTAAATGATCTTCACTGAGTTCTAGATATTCACAGAAGGCTCCTGGATTGAAGTTCGTTGATTTAAACTGTAAACAGAGGCTTTCTTTATCATTAAGGCAGTAATTACATTTTCCGCAAGGTACGTGATGTGAAGATACTATCCTGTCGCCTTTTTTTAAATTATATTTTTTACTTAAGGCCTCATTTATTTCGAATATCTCGCCGACCATTTCATGACCTAAGACAGTATTGGGTTTCACTAAAGCCCTTTCTAATTTAAGTAAATCAGAGCCGCAGACCCCACAGCCCAAAACCTTTATCAAGCAAGAATATTCAGTATCTTGAGGTGTTTCATAATCTACTAAATCTAAACAAGCCTTAGTGACCGCCTCGGGGGAATAAACTAAAGCTTTCATGGGACTGTTCACAGTCTTTAATTTTCGCATTAGTCCCTGCATATCTAAGACTGCTTAGTTAGTATCTTTTCACGATCAAGTCTGTGAAGGTGTTTTACGGGCTTATCTCTTCTACAGGCCCTCTCCTTTGATAAATACTTTCGTCTTCTTTCTTGTAGAAGATGGGCTTGATAAGTGGTATATTCACGGTGTGAATAATTACAGAGGCAGACGAAAGCCGCCACTACTGATACAAGGAAAGCCATATCTATTAAAATTCTGAAAATATTTCCTTGTAAAAAAGGCGAGCCACCGAAGGCTGGATTACTTATTAAAGCTAGCAGAGATAAAATTCCAAAATTTCTAAGAGATTTTTCTATTGGGAAAGCTTTAATTAAAGTATCTTCTAGTGATCTCAACCCAGACGACATCCCTGATATAGGCGAATAAGTTTCCCATAATTGAGAAATACTCTCACGGCGAGATTGAAAGAAAACATTTATTCCAGACAAGGCATCCCTGTAGGACTGGCTCTCAGCAGCAAAAGGCGTAGAAGGTAAATCATTCTTGTTTTTCATATTGATTACTAGTGAGAAACATTTAAGCCTGTTTTTAGTCGTCTTCGGACCAAATGCTTCTTTGCAATTAAGAATATTATAAACATTCTTTAATAAATAATTCAATATGTTTTAATAATTAATTTCAAGAAAAATTTTAATTTGCTAATATTTTAAAAACGCAAAAATAGAAGATTGCGAGCAGTCTCATAATGCTGGGTTTATAATGATTATTAATGCCTAATAAGCCTTTATTTAATTCAAGTGCTGCTTTCTTTATTGAGCAGGTGGCTTTAGATAAATCCTCAGAGTTTAGCGAGATCGCTGAAAAGATAATCGCTGCCGAGCGTTTAAGCCTAGAGGATGGTTATAAAATTATTAGATCTAACGAGATTGTAGTTTTAGGTCAGTTGGCTAATTTTGTGCGTCAGCGTAAAGCCTATGAAGTCGCTTTAAGAAAGGGTTTTGGTGAAAATATAGCTTTAGAACAAATGAAAACAGTTTGGTGGAATACTAATCTGCATTTAAATCCTACGAATATCTGTATCGCTAGCTGTGATTTTTGTTCTTTCGCCCGTAAACCTAAAGAAGAAGGGGCTTATACGATGAGCATAGATGAAGCTGTACATCGTGTCATCATGGCAAGAGAAGAAGGTGCTACTGAAGTTCACATAGTGGGTGGCTTAAACCCTAAATGCCTTATAGAGTATTATTCAGAGCTTATCGCAGCGATAAAGCAGGCAGTGCCAGCTATCCACGTAAAAGCTTTTACAGCAGTTGAGATAGATTTTTTTAAAAAATTTGAGAAAGATATGAGTTATGAAGATATCTTTAATAAGCTTATTGAAGCTGGTTTAGACAGTATGCCAGGTGGCGGCGCTGAGATATTCTCTCGAGCTGTCAGAGACGAGATGTGTCCAGATAAAATTTCTGCTGATAAATGGGTGGAGATTCATCAGCTAGCTCACAGTAAGGGTCTTAAGACTAATGCGACTATGCTTGCTGGTATAGGAGAGGAGCCTGAAGAAAGAATAGATCATTTAGATATATTAAGAAAGGCTCAGGATATTAGCCTAGCTGCGAAGAACCCTAGGGAAGGCTCTTTTCAGACTTTTATCCCTCTTAGCTGCCATTATGAAGGAAACGATCTTCTAGAGCGTGGTGTAAAGCCTATTACTGGTCAAGATCAGATTAAGAATATAATCGCTTCTAGGATTATATTAGATAATTTCGACCACATTAAAGCTTACTGGATTCAGCTAGGCGAGAAGACTGCACAGGTAGCTCTTTCTATGGGGGCTAATGACTTAGATGGTACAGTTAAAGCTGAGCGTATAACCTTCGCGGCTGGAGCGAAGCAGCGTTCCATGGCAGAGACTACTTTAGTAAATATTATTGAAGGTGCTCGCCTTATTCCAAGAGAGAGGGATACCCTGTACAACCCAATAGAATTGAGTTTGCATAGGGTATGATGAGTTGTTTAAAATGAGTATATTACTTTGCAAATCCACAAACCAGTTTTTATAATAGGATCTTTTAGAGGTGGAACTAGTCTCCTGTTCCGTTTACTTAGTGAAAGTGATGAGCTTTGGTCACTTTATCGAGAATCAAATCATATGTGGCAGCCATGGCATCGAGATCCTCGTGAAGTCGCTGATACAGTTGTTCTTAAAGCAGAGGATGTGAAAGAGGGAGATAGAGAGCATTTTGATAGGCATTATCATTTTAGTGCTTATAATAATCAGATTCTCGGTGAATTAAGCCGTATTCGGTTTCTGAGAAACAGGCTGAGACCCATATTTAACCTCATAAATGTTTTTAATTATTTATATAAATGGTTCAAACTCTGGATATTCAAAAGACAGAGTGATGGTAAGCCCAGAGCATATCGAATTATAGATAAGACTCCACCGAATTGTTTTAGAGTAGAGTATTTAGCGAAGCTTTATCCTGACGCTAAGTTTATTTACATCACTCGTGATGGTTTGGACAATACGAGTTCACTTATGAATGCTTGGCGATCTAAACAAAAATTTCAGTTTCGTTATAGAAAATATCTTGAGGAATCTTTGAAGCCATTAGAGGGTGTTCAGGGCTCACGGAGTGTTAAATACTTTGATATAGAAGGTTATCAATCTGATGTCTGGAAATTCGCTATGCCTCCAGGCTGGGAAGCCTATCGTGATAAGCCTTTGGCTGAAGTCTGTGCTTTTCAATGGCTTAAGACTCATGAATATGCTTTAAATTCTTTATCTAAGCTTCCCTCAGAAAGGGTTATAAGATTTAAATTCGAAGATTTAATGGCAGAGCCACATCACAGTATAGAAAAGCTTTGCTCTTTTCTTGATATAGAATTTACTTGGAATATGCAGAAAATAGTTAATGAGATGCCTTTGGTTAATACCTTTACTCCAGCTAATAAGCGAAAATCAAGAAAAAATCAAGCTGATTTAGAGACTATAAGAGATTATATTGAGCCTATGCAGCAACAACTTGGTTATGTCAGCATTTTATAACTTAAGGATCGTCATATATAATACAAATATAAGGAATTAAGAGAGTATGAAAGAACTTTATGTCAATGTAGAT
>RFQS01000009.1 GCA_009924885.1 Pseudomonadota bacterium
TTAAACTTAAAACTATACACGGCTCTAAAGCCCAAAAGCTGAATTTCAATCTAAGAGACAAGCTTATAGATTCAGTTCTTTTCTGTAGGGATATAGTCTCGGCTAATGCTAGTGAAATTAATCCGGGTAGTTTAGAGATACTAGCCACAGAAATCGCAGCTAAGTGCCCGCAGATAAAATTAAAAACCGTGTCTGCGACTGAAGCTAAGAAACTTGGTATGGAGTGTTTACTTGCTGTTGGTAAAGAAAGTCTAATTAACTCAGGAAAAGAGTTTCACCCAAGGCTTTTAGTTTTAGAATTTGACCCAGAGATGGGAAACGCAGAAGTTGAAGTTTGCGGGCAGTCCTACTTGGGGACTGCTCGCAAACGTACAAGTTCAAGGCTGAGGAGGACGAATGACCGCAGTGTACTGCAGGTACATGAGGATCATGAGGACGACGAAAACGCAGAAGTTGAAGTTTGCGGGCAGTCCCATTTAGCTTTAGTGGGCAAGGGAATTACTTTTGATACTGGCGGTCTCTACTTAAAACCTAATCAGTATATGCTAGACATGAAATCTGACATGGCTGGTGCTGCTACAGTGCTTTCCGTATTTCGCTTAATTTCTAAATTAAGTGCTACAGAGAGAAAGAAAATTAAGCGTAAAATCACAGGAGTAATGGCTCTTGCAGAGAATGCCTTTGGGGGAGCTAGTTATAAGCCAGGTGATGTACTGAAAGCTTTAAATGGTAAGACCGTACAGGTCGTAGATACTGATGCTGAGGGACGTTTAGTTTTAGCTGATGCTTTGAGCTATTTATCTAAGTTAAAAAACAAGCCGACACACGTCGTAGATTTAGCGACCTTAACAGGTTCCATAGTAGCAACATTGGGCGAAGTCGCTGCTGGAGCGATGACCAACGATGAAGAATTTCTTAGTACAGTACAGACTGCTTTTGCTGAAGAAGGTGAAAAGCTTTGGCATATGCCTATGCTAGAAGAATATAAAAAGAAAACAGATTCAGAAATCGCAGATTTGGCACACTGTAGCTCTAGACCAGATGCCTTAATTGCAGCTCAATTTCTCAGTAACTTTATTCCTAAAGATTCTAAATGGGTACATTTAGATATCGCGGGCGTTGGTTTTATTGAAAATGATGGTTTATTTGCATATAAGGGTGCGACTGGATTTGGCGTTAGAGGTCTTTATAGATTATTAGTGTCGAGCTAAAAATTCTTATCAAAATAATTCCTTAATCTCCTTTTAATTTAGTAAGATAGATTGAAAGCTCAGTTAATAAAAAAGGAAGAAAGAAAATGAAGATAATAGGCGATGGTGGACAGGATGTCACGGCAGAATTACTACAACAAAGGCTTGATCATACAGTCAAGCAGCACTCACAAGAAAGTCGTGATAAGAAAGTTGTGATTGCTACTCAGCAGGAGCAAATCAAAAGGCTTCAAAAGCGACAAGGACAAACTATTGAAAGTTTTTCTGCTCAAAAGGAGGAACTCCAGCAGCTACAACAAGAACTAGAAAATCAATCCAAGGCGAACGCTGGACGAGCAGTATTACTCCAAGGATACCAAACAGAACAAGAAACAAGTCGTAAAGCAAATTTACTTAATGATCTAATGAATGGATTGAATACTAAAGAGCATGGTGTGATAACCAATGCTTTACAAACTTTAGAACACTTAAATGATAGTGATAATAAGTATCTTCCCATTTATTTTGCAAAAAGAGAATTAAGAATGATAGAACGCAAAGACTCCACTGAATTGTTTGATATTCATCTCAACGATGTCAAAGAAATCACAAGTGGCGACGAAACATTAGCCAATAAACTCATTAAGTTTGTGCTTGATTACAATAATCTACCTGAACAGAAAGTAACCTTAAAAGATGGAAGTGTCGGTTATCAGATCGAGCTAAAGAAACCAGAAAAGAAGAATTTCTCACTATATGATCTAACACTTGACTTACCAAAAGTTACTGAAGGAGAAAATTCAAAAGGCTCACCTATTATTAACCTTGATGGAATTCCATATCCAAATGATACTCAAAAGCAAGCTGAGATTGATAATAGGAAGACCGTTTTAGAGCAGATAAAAGAGAAGGTATTTCCAGCAGTGGCAACTTTCCTGATTGGGACTGGTATTGGTGGAATAGGGATAAACTCTATTGCTCCAATTCCTGTCAAAGGGATTCCAGATTTCCTACCAAATTATCCTGAATCCCCTCAAGTTCAAGGTACTGCAAAAAAAGAAACTTTAACTGATCTTGAGAAAAATGTTTCAGGAATGCTTCAAGAGCAGCACCCTGGTTACAAAGCGTTACCAGAAGCTCATAGACAGCATATAGAGCATCATGTATTGGTTCAAAGTGGTGCAGTAAATGATGTCAAGGGCTATCCACATGGCTTGAAATCCATTCAGGATACTGCTTTGAAGCAAGGTCAACTAGGTCAAGTAACATTTTCGATACCAAATCAAGGAGATATACACAAGTTGCTTTCCTTTACATTTAGTAATCCAGAAAATTTAAACAAAACAGTTCCAGAGTATACTATGACTCAAGAGCAATTAACACAAATACTGAATGGTAATTAATTAAACGTATTTGATAATAGTACTTTTAAACAAAAACCAATCCCCCAACCGCACAGAATAACAAAATCATCCTCACATCTATTCTGTGCCGCGTGAAATAAAGCATCGCTATAAGTGCCACGAAATTAGCTATATTCGTGGCATGAATAGCTGCTATTAAGCCCATCTTAGGAATTAAATACCAGCCGAGCCCTATATTTAAAAGAGTTGAGCATAGAACTATAGCTATACGCCTTTTATGAAACGACTCACAAGCCATCAGCATACTAGGACATATACTTAAAAACCAGATTAATGTAAGTAAGCCAAACCATTTAACAAGCGGAATAGACTCAGCATAAGTCTCACCAAATATCCAATACAGAACTGGCTCTGCTGCAAAATATATTCCTAAAAAAATCAAAGCACCTGTTAATGAAGAATAGAAGCTCACCTTATTAAGGAAATCTTTTAAAGCTTGGTCAACGTCGCTATTCGTTGCAGAATGTAGAATATTATCATCAGCAAGCTTAGAAACACTGATATCTTCAGAATTAGGGCTTATCGGAGCTAAACTGGGAGCTTTCTCCACTTTCACATAAAGATCATGCAGAGAGGGTAAATAAACACGATTCACGGTCTGTATAATTAGCTGTGAGAAACGATTTAAACGTGCGGGTACTGAATAGAATGCTACAGAAGTAGTACCCATAAGATAAGTAAGCATTAACCTGTCTATGTTCCCTTGAGCTTCTTCTAGAACGTCATAAATACTGTAAGCAAAAGAATCTTTAAACATTTCTTTTATAGAGTTCAGATCTACACTAATTCCCGTCAGCCTCAGAGTAGTAACTGTAGCTAAAATTAACTTAATTAATGAGCTCACAGCGAACATCTGAACAAGAAACAGCATGGAACCTTTGCAGAGAACTAAGACAATAAAAATTACTACTAGCCTTAAAACCCTGTTCGTGACATTCATCGCCGCAGTCATCTTAAACTGTCCTAAAGCTCGCCTCACTATGCCAAAAATCTTGGCAAAACTATCTAAAATCATCGCAAGCGTGTAATAATGTATGACTTCTATCATACGTGGCTCAAAATGTGATAACCAAGCGGTTAAATAAGTTAGAGCGATGACTGGTATGACTATCGCAAGTTTTATAAGAATGGCATTCCCGATAGCACTTTCTAAGCGATTTTCACTAGAACATTTCAGAATAGAGTTTTTAAAACCGAAGTCAAAGAAAAAAGAAAAAAGAGTCGTAAAGGCTTCAGCTGCCATAAGAATACCTAAATCCTCAGGGCTCATCCACTTAGCAAGCAGAATAGTAGTGCCGAGAAATATAAATAGAGCAGAGAAACTGCCAGTAATCATATAAATTAAAGAGGACAAAGACGGCATCGTGGCATAGTATATTATAGAGATATTTTATGAAAAGATTATTCTTCATTTTACTTTTCCTGATCACAAGCTTATTTACTAATTCTGAAGCTGTTTATAGTGCAGATAAAATTCGAGAAAGCCAGCCAGAAAGCCATAATTTTTGTGGAGGCTACAAGACGAAAGCTATAATCTTCGCTCATGATGCTATAGAGCTTGAGGTCATAGAAGTTCTTAATGTAGAAGATTACCCTGATTCTTTTCCTCTCGGTACTAAGTTTTACGGTAAATTAATCGAGCATAGAGAACGTAGAAGAATCTCTCGTGATGAGATTAGAAAATTCCACCTAGAGAGAGCGGTTTTACCTAGTGGTAAAACAGAAGCTATTGATGAAGTAATTAAGATACGTGCTGTGAAAAAGACTGAGATAACGTATTGGGTTGGTAATGCTTTATTATCGACTACAGGTCAGGTCTTAGGTCTTACACTTGATTTCGTTAGTATAGGCTTGCCAGTAGCTAGAGGCGGTACGGCGATTTGGGGAATGGCAGACCAGATATATGAATCTAGAGCTGGTGAAAGTAAATTTAAAGAAGGTGCTAAAGGTTTCGTGAAAGGTGCTTTACTACCTATACCATTCTTCGTTTTAAAGGGTGACCCTCTGTATATTCACCCAGGCTCGACTATCGTCATCCATAAAGACAAGAATAAAGAGTATATTAATGCTGGTTTAATTAGAAAATATAACGATATTAAGCTAGAAGCGGAATATAAAGATAAATATCATATCTAATAAACCTAGAGGTCTTTATTTAAGACACTTTGGAGGCTTTTATCGCTAATACTCACTACGGCGTTCGAAATTATTTAAAAATAAAGTCTTATCAGGCTTTAGACACTAGGGTTTTTAAATTATCTTTAGGTTCAGATAAACCTAGGATTAAAGAAAAGCTAGAAAAGAGCAAATCGGCTCCACTAAACCTTTTCATTCTCTTTTTATCACCTTACATAGTGCGTTTTCATTATGCCTTTAGTGATAGCTTTGATCTAAATATCAACCCCCTGCTGGATTTCAGCAGTTATGCTTTAAATGATCAAGGTACTGATGCGGCTGCTCGCAAACCTGATGTTTTTATTCAAAATCAAAATACTATTAACTTAGAAGACACTCCCACTGAGCTGATTTTCCTTACTGATATTTTAAAAATCATAATTAATAAAGATGCTTTAAAAATAGATATCTATGATGCAGATGGCGACCTGGTTTCATCAGATCTCTCTCAAGCTGGCTTTTACAGTGATGTTTTTTTAGATGGCGGACCGCAGGTCCGCTCCTATAGGACTTATCCAGATTCACATAATCCTCCACTTATTTATGGGTTAGGAGATAAAACTGGTGAACTTAATCGCTGGGGTAGGCGTTTTATAAATAAACCAGTAGACGCACTTGGCTATGATTCCAGTAACAGTGACCCTCTCTATAAAGATATTCCATTTTTCATAGCCCTAGACAGGGTTTTAAATAAAGCTCATGGAATATTTTTTGATAATTTTTCTGAAAAATTTTTCGATTTCGGAAAAGAGCGAAAACCAAGTCCCTATTATTATTTCGGGGCAGTCGCTGGGGATTTAAATTATTACTATATTCATGGACCAGAACTCAGTAAAGTAAGTCAAAGATTTATTGAGCTTACTGGAAGACCTAATCTAGAACCAGAATTCATCTTCGGCTACATGGGTAGCGGTATGGCTTATACAGAAAAAAATAATTCCGCAGAAGAACTTTTAAATTTCACTAAACGCCACCAAGCAGAAAACATCTTCCCTACTGCTTTTCACCTTTCTTCAGGGTATACCTTAAATGAAAAAAATGAACGCTTGCAGTTCACCTGGAACCCTCAGAAATTCCCTCAGCCAGAGCTTTTCATTAAAGAACTTAGAGAGCTAGGGGTGGAACTCTGTGTAAATTTAAAACCCGTACTTTTAAAATCTCATCCGCTTTATGCAGAAGCGGAGCGATTAGATCTTTTTATAAACGCAGCGGGTGAAAACGCAGAAATTGAAGTTTGCGAAAACGCAGAAAATGGAGTTGTGCATCGGTCTCTGCTGGTGGATTACTGGGGTGGGGAAGGTTCCTATCTAGACTTCACCAAGCCTAAAACCCAAGCATGGTGGAAAACTAAAATTAAAGAACAGCTTCTGGGAAAGGGTTTAAGAGGGATCTGGAATGATAATAATGAATATGAGATATTTACTGCTCATAGTCAGATTTATAAAACTATACTTATGCCAAACCTTATGAGTAAGCTGTCTTATGAAGCTTCACTTGAAAATAATCCTGAGCTTAGACCTTGGATATTAAGTCGTAGTGGTTACGCTGGCATTCAGAAATATGCTGAAACATGGACGGGTGATAACTGTAGTAGTTTTACCGCTTTAAAATATGATACGCAGATAATTTCATCTATGGGTATTTCTGGAATGATTCACTGCGGCTGTGACATCGGTGGTTTCTGGGGTGATAAACCTAGCCCAGAACTATTTTTAAGGTGGATTCAGTTAGGTGTTTTTTCACCAAGATTTACTATTCACTCTTATAAAGAACAGCCTACTGAGGTTTTAGATTTATTAACAGATTCAAGCCCTGATGGGATAAGTTTTTTCAGCATCGCTAAAAAATTTATGCAGCTTAGAGATAATTTAAAACCATATTTATATCAAGCTAATTATTTAGCTCACACTCAAGGTATACCGATTCAACGCCCTTTAATCTATGATTTTCAAGATGATTTTAAAGTTCGCGAAATAAGCTTCCAGTATATGCTTGGTGAGGCCTTATTGGTAATACCTGTTACCAAGACCATTTACGATGATGAGGAAGAAAACGCAGAACCTAGAGTTATGCTGCAGTCTCAAAGATTTTATTTACCAGCTTTAGAGAATTACTGTGAAACTAGATCCTCTTCGACAAGAGCTCCCTTAGAAAATTCTGGCTCTTGGATAGATTTTTTTAATTTTAAAGAATATCCCGCAGGTCAAGAGTGTAACTATGAATTAGATATTAATACTATTCCAGTTTTCGTAAAAGCTAATTCGGTAGTAGCCTTAGTAGAAAAAACGGATTCTAAGCCTGATAATCTTGTTTTTAATTATCCTCAAGGCCCTCTTTACGAAATATCTTTAAAATTTAGAATTTTTCTTAACTCGCAGGAATTAACTCTTAAGAAAAACATTACTATTGATTATCATTTCTATGAAGATGATGGTAATACTAACGCTTATAAGCATGGGCAGTATCTTTTAAGGTATTTTAAATTTTATATAGAGCTTTTAGGGGATGTGCCTCAGGTAAAAGTTAGAGTTCTGTCACATCAAGGATTATTAAAATCAAGGTATATTATAAATATCGATTGTATATATAATGAAAACTTATATAACATTGGTTGGATAGGCTTATCTTGATGATAACTGAAAGAGCTTGGCATGATTTAATTTCTGTTTGGCAGGGGCTGAATAAGATACGCTTCGTGCTATCTTCGATTCAGGCTACAGGTTTACAGAAAATAGACCAAGCTTACCTAGATCGTTCTTTCTCTGAGCATAAGTTTAGGCTTATTATAAGCCATAAAGATCAGTTAATCTCTGCTCTTAAAAATCATGACTCTAATAGCACTTTACAGCTAGATGAATCTCTGAGATTAGAACTCGAAGAAGCGAAACGGTGGTTAGAAGAGATGGGTGATGAGATTACCCTAGATAAAACAACTGATAATTTTCACTATCAGTATATTCTAAAAGATGAGCCTTCTAAAGATTTTTTGACGGGTTTTATTAAAATAGAAAGCCTGAGTGATCCTTCGCATAAAGGTCTTTTAAGCTGGCAGGATGCAAATAGCCCAATTTTATTTTTGGCTGAAATTAAAGCTGGAATGATGTTCTTTCATGTGAACTATGGAAATGAAGGCTTAGCGATTATTCAAGAACAAAGTGGCTCCTATAAATGGACTCACGCTCTTAAGCAGGAATACTTAGACTTAGTGAATACACCTTTTGGTTCAGTAATGATGAGCGAAGGCACTGATCAGTACTTACTTCTAGATGGTAACCTAGCTGGTGCAAAAGCACTCTCCCACGCTAAGACTTTAGGTAAAAATGGGAAAACACTTTTTGAGAATAATATTATGCTGATGAATCTCTATAAGAGGGATTTGCATAATTTGTTTTTGAATTAAATTTAAGTTTATTTTTTAGCTGAATCTTTAGCTATTTAGCATAGCCCATACAGACTTCTTGGATAAGCAAAATTGCCAAAGAAACCTCCTTGTTGTCCGATACTGTCAATAGCTTGTTCAGCATCTCTTCTTCTGTTTCTTGTCCCAACGATAGCGTATTGTTCATAACCAGGATTAAAACCATTGATTAAGAAGTTATCATAAGGTTCTTCAAGAGTAGCCCAAATCATTTTCCACGGATTAAAACCATTGATTAAGAAGTTATCATAAGGTTGGGATTGGTTTGCATATGATCTATTCCCCCAGCCTGTGCCAGGACCCAAACCGATTGTAGTAGAACCATTACCAAGCCCTATCGTATTAGAACTAGGCGTAGTCATGTTAGAGGCAGGGTTAGTATTACAAGTAGTATTACAAGTAGTATTTCCATGATAACCGAAATTACTATTATTATTAAAACCGCCACTAAAATTATTAAACCAATTCATCTTAAATCTCCTTTTTTAAAAGCCTTATCCCTAATGCTTTTGAGAACTTTTATTTCGTTCTTATGCTTATATAAAGGAGAGTTGATTTAGAAATTTATATGTAATGCTTATTGAGAGAGGGTTTTAAATAGTTTTTGGGATTTAGAATTATTTTCAAATTTAATCAAAACTCTAATACCTAGTAGCGTTAATATACCCATACACACCAGGTCCTCCATTTCGCCCTTCAATCGCAGCCATACCATTCCGCCTCATAATTGTAACTCTAGTCTTAACTGGATTATTATAAAAAGTGCTTAAATATTGATTCGAGCGTTCATAGGCTGCATCGACTGTCGCTTGGTAGCCTCTGTTATAACCATTTTTATCTGAAGCAAGGTAAGAACCATACCCATAACCATTCTGACCACCCTGGCCGTTATAGCCTCCACCACCTGTTATAGTAGTGTTTCTTCCACCACCTTGACTTAAAGCAGCAACTATAGTTGCTATACCGCCGATAATGCCCATTATTGATGCGAGAGTATCATTATTGTCACTCTTCTTGCCTTCTTTTTCTTCTTTTTTACGTCTTTCTGCTAAAGCGACTTTACTTTCATTTAAAAGATCTATTTCCCTATCCAACGTTCCTTTAGCTTCTTTAGCTTCCTCATCATTCCTCGCTCCATATACTGATTTTTGATCTTGTAGATATTGTATCGTAGCTGTTATTGACTCATCTTCAACTTTATTCTGATTTTTATTTTCATCCATCAAAATACGAATTTTTGGCTGCGATGGTTTTATGTCTTTTATGGCTATTTTAGCCTCACCTACTTGAATTTCGCCATCTTTAGGCTTTATGATAGAGTATTCACCGTTCTTTTTTACTACGAATTGTCGATCAGAGTTAATGAATACATTTTTATTACTCGTAGTAATTAATTCTTGTTCCTTTCCTCCAACCGTAGCCTTAATCTTCTCTAAAGAAGGAATAGCTGCCACAGTGTAACCATTATATTCGGATCTGTCTAATACAGCTTGCATCTGTTCAGTATAAAATACTTCAGGTTTTATGCCCTTTGGTCTTAATGCTTCAAAACCATCAATTACTCCCTTCTCCTCTAAGATTCTCTTAGCTGCTTCTGGGGTTCCTGCACGGTTAATTCTTTCTTCAGTTAAGCTATCTCTATATTTCTCTAACTGCCTAGTTCTGCTAGCAGATAAAGTATTTGAGGGCCTGCCTAATTCGATCTCAACCGTTTCACCTGACTTTAGTAAACTCTTGCCTTTAGAGTCTTTAGCCTGTCGCAACATTCTAGTTATATCTCTATCTGCTTCTTCAGGTGACATACTTTCCATTAACTGTACTTTTAAATTCTGTAAAGCTGGATTATTAGCGACTTTTAAAATCCAGCTACCATCTTCCTCTAAGTGCTCACGAGCAGAAACTAAATCTTCGATAATAGATTCTTCATTCTCTTTAATATGATCATAAGCTGCACCAGACGCAATCTTGTCCCAAGCGACTTGGGCACCAGTACTATTATTTACAATATCTGGTACTTTATCTGCTGTCCCAAATACATCTAGGAATCCATTAGTTTTATCTTCATCTTTTAGGTTTTCGTATACCTTTAAAGATAAGTCACTGCCACCTTCTGCTCGAATGTATGCAATTGATCTTTCTACAAGTTCAAGCTGCTTCACTTTATCTGGTAATTTTGCTGCTTCCGCTTGAATCTTTTGTGCAAGTTTATCAGCATCCTGTGAACCACTTGTCAGCAAGCGATCTAACTCTAATTTAAAACTAATACCATCGCCACTACTATTCTTAGTAGAGCTGAGACTAACAGGAGTGAATGTGCTTAAAACGCTTAAATCTACCATGGCATTTTCATATATTGTCTATATACTTATACTGTTAACAATTAAAGTTAAAGGCTAGTTAAGGATTCACTGAAAAATCCGAAGAGTCCCATTAGAGTTCTAAGAAATACCAAAACCTCTGCGAAGATTATAAGCATTGCTAGAGCTAAGAGCAGAGCTATTACTTACCATATAAGGATTATTATTAAATACAGGGTTAACCCTTACATTTACATTTACATTTACGGGAGTATTATTATAAGCAGAAGCAGTACTATAAGGATTACTAGATACAGAAGACGGGATGGCATTATTAGAGGCACCATATTGACCATTAATACCATTCGCTCCACCCCAAGGCCATGTATTACCACCGACATAATACGGTATGGGAAGACAAGGACTCGGAGATCCTCCTGCATAACATGGTGGTGGTGAATAACAGCCACCATTTTGGTTGTTGTTACCAAGACCAAAAAGGTTTACAAGTGGAAGTCCTATATTGGTTATGCCAAAGCCAAGAGCCTGAAGCCAGCTTGGTATAGCACTATTACCGCCATTATTCCCATTATTCGTGTTACCACAGTTACAATTATTAGAGTTCCTACCATTGCCTCTATTGGTGTTGTTATACCTGTTATTATTACCAGGATTAATTCCATCAAGCCTTGCTAAAATTTTTCTAAGGAGTTCACTAATTTCACGATCCCTACCAGATCTACTCGATGATCTGTCACTATCATCCACATAAGATGATCCGTCGTCATCATCTTTATTAGATTTAGGTTTTATCCTTTCCCAATTATCATTGGGGTTAATGTTTTCATGTACAGCTTGCTCTAACAATTTTCCAAAAGTCTTTTTCATCTTCATCAGATTAACATGCGTAAAACTATAGCCTTGAAACTCTTTAAATGTATGTAGAATGTCATTTAAAATATTCTGACCATTTATTCCAGTTCCAGACAATTTTGTTAAGTTCTTAAGTTTTCGTTGTTGATCCTCATTTAACTTCTCACCTTTAGACAACTTCTCAAATATATCCTTAAAATCTTTTTTATTCTCAGCCAAATAAGAAGTTATTTTCTCTGTCTGGTATTCTTTCTGCCCTTCACTTAGCTCGGTATAGCTACTACCTCGGGCGCTTAATAATCGTTTAAAATTAGTCCCTTCTAAAGCTTTACGAAACTTGTTCTGCAGCTTAAGTGCCTCATTAAGCTTATTATCACTATATGTCTTACCTATATTTTGTTGATCTTGTAAAATCGCATCACTAATTAAAGCAGAAAGCTCGAAAGCTGCTCTCTGATTTTCTTTAGTAATAGTACCTTTACCTTTCTCATCAAGCCCAATCCCTTTATAAAAGAGCTTCATTAATTCATCATAGTCTTTGTTTTTAGCTTTTAAGTCCGTAGGATCTTTTTCGAATCCTTCTATAATTTCTAATAATCTTTCTTCTTCTTTGTCTGAAAGATTATCCCTTACACTACCAGGTAAAGTTTTATTAGATTTTCTCGCTAAAATAAAAGCTCGATCAAAACTTGGGATAGAAAAAAAGTCAATATTCATAATTTAACACCAGTACTTCTGAATATACAGATAGACCTATTTATCTACTTAAACAAATCAAATTAATAGAGGGTTAAGAGCCCTTAAAGTTTCGGCATCTCTGCTAATAATTTCTTCGTATATTCTGAATCTGGCTTACTAAATAATGAAAATACATCCCTGTTTTCAACTATTTCACCATGCCTCATGACTATCACTCGGTCAGCGATTTCTGCGACTACACCCAAATCATGGGTAATAAAGAGGATAGTCTTCTTTAAATCTTTTAAAAGTTTAATAATAAGTGCCTGAACAGTTACATCTAGTGCGGTAGTCGCTTCATCAGCGATAAGAACCTCGGGCTCATTAATAATAGCCATGGCTATCATCGCTCGCTGCCTCATACCTCCAGAAATTTCATGAGGATAAGCGCGGTAGCATCTTTCAGGATCAGAGATGCCCGTCATAGAGAAGGTTTCTAGCACCTTAGCTTTTTTTTCAATTTTAGAAAGATCTTTATCCCAGATGTCTAAAGCTTCATAGACTTGGTCTCCGACTTTAAATACTGGATTTAAAGAGCTAAGCGTGTCTTGGGGGATTAAAGAAATCTCTTTACCTCGCAGCTCTCTTGGGTAATCAGGGTAAAGGTTTCGACCTTTATAAGTGATCTGCCCTTTAAGGTCTGCCGTATGAGGGGCTAGTCCTATGATGGCAGAAGCTGTCAAAGATTTACCACTGCCACTCTCACCCACTAAAGCGACTATTTCACCTGCTTTCATCTCAAAGCTAATGCCTTTCACTGCCGTAAATTTATTCTGCGGAAAGTAAATTTCTAAATCTTTTATTTCTAATATGCTGGTATTCATAAACTCTGCTTAGATGAATAAGTTCTATTTTAAAGTATAATTGGGGGCAGTAGCTGAATAGAGTTTTCCTAAAGCCCAATGACAAGAATTATAAGCTTAGCTGTTTTAAAAATTTTTTTCTGTATAGTTTTTTTTTCGTTATCAACTTTAGTAGCTCAGGCTGAGATAGCGAGCTCAAAAGACAGCAGCATAAATGCTCAAGCTCATCCCTTAGCTGTAAATCAGGTAAAGCTTAACAGAATAGTCATAGCCTACAAAAATTTCTGCCTTGAAAAACTTTTTTCAAACTCACTCACAGAAACCCAGTCAGAGAACGCTGCACAGCGTGCAGTTTCAAGGCTGAGGAAAACCACTGACGGCGAAAATAGGGAAATTAAAAATGAAATATTTAATTACTGTCGCATGAAGGATATTTCAGTGAGCCCAGAAGTCTTAAGAGAAACCTGGAAAGACTATTTAGTAAATAATTTTCATAGCCAAGCGCAGTTAGATGAATATTTAAGAAGCAAAGATATTCCATTAGAAGAGCTACAGAAGGATTTTTATGAGCGCTTAGTTTTCATAAAATATTTCGATCTAGAAGTAGCACCTAGAATAGTAAATGATTATAATAAGCGTCTTAAAATCTTAAATAAAGCAAATAAATTAGCTGTAATCCCTGATGATGCCGCGATTTTAGAGAAACTTTATCTCTACGAAACGAAACTGGGAGGTAAACAGGCTTTTAAAGATCGGTTTCTTAACTATGATTTAGATTTAGAGGATTTAGTTTTTTATACTAAATCTGAATTAGTTAAAGATAGCCTTGCAGAGAAAATATTTTTAAAGCGTTTTAATACAGATCCAGTGTTTAAAAAGAAAATTCAAGCTAAAGTTCAAGAAGAGTATTTAAATATCAAGAAAAATAATTTAGCAGCACATGAGAATTACTATTTCAGACAGTTCTATATAGACAAAGAAGCAGAATCGGCTATAGAAAAGATTTCCTACTTAAAAAAGATTTTAATACGAGAACCTAGTTACAGAGTAGTTAAGGATTTATTTAAAGACCTAGTAATCTTTGATATGGTGATTCCAGTAAATAATTTAGATAACTTCTATGCTAAGAATATTAGTGAGGGTGTAATGAAACTAAGAAAGCCTTTACAGATCAGTAATATCATCAGTTCAGATTACGGCTATCATATTCTACAGTTAAAGAAGATAGAACGCCATTCTGACCAAAGCTTAGAGCAGCTTTCCCCAAGCATCTTTCAAGACATTCAAGCCAAATACGTAGCTTTAATTAGAGATGAGCTTTAATGAAAATTTTAAAGAAATTAAATTTAAACTCTAGCAAAATAATTCTTTTAATATTAATTCATTTAATCGGTTTTCTAGGCATTCATTCAGGCTATCGCCTTTTTTTCCTAAGCCTCTCACCAATTAACCTTCTAGTCTCAGCTTTCATCATATTCTTTAATGAAAAAATACCCTATAGGCTCTATTTATCCTTATATTTCATCTTTTATGGAGTGGAGTGGTTAGGAGTATATTCGGGATGGCCTTTCGGCACTTACTTCTATGCTGAGACATTAGGCATTAAAGTTTTCCAGATTCCTCTGATCATTGGCGTGAACTGGCTTCTACTATTACATGCAAGCCAAGAAATTATCACTAAATTCCTAGAAAGCCTTCCCTTCAAGACTTTCAGGGGCGATGAAAACGCAGAAAATGGAGTTTACAAGCAGTTCCCTATTGCCGTGCTTAAAGCATCTCTAGTAGCAGCTCTTATGCTTTTAATCGATTATCTAATCGAGCCTCACGCTGCTGAACTTGATTACTGGCACTGGTTTAACGATGTGATACCACTAAGTAATTATTTAGCATGGCTATTAATTAGTTTTTTCTGTAGCTTAATTCTAAGTGTAGCTAAAAGCCCAAGAAGCTCATTTAGTGTAGCTTTTAGCTATTTAGTGATTTTAATTATGTTTTTCTATTTTTTATAAGCTATTACTTAAATTTTAAAGTCTGAAAAAAATCATTCCAGGTTTTTAGATTTTCTTTAATTACAGCATTGGCTTCTTTTTCCTTAAAAGGCTCAATGCGAACTGTTTTCTGTACACTATGTATGCCATCAGTATCTTGAACCATAAGATACTGGCTGATTTCACCACGTTTAGTATTAGGATGCTTACCACAAGCGGTAAGAGCATTTAAAGCCTCTGCCCCACCGAATTTACCAGCAAAGGGTTTCGGCACAAAAGGTTCTTCACAAACCTTTCCGATTAGATCAGCCATTTCTTTAAACTGCTCATATACCTCTACTTTCGTAGGCTGGTAGACGTAGCGAATCATATTATTCCAATTCTGTGGATCTTCTGATTTCGGGATGAATTCTTTAACGAAAGAACCATCTTTTTTAGAGCTAGAATTTATCTGTTTATAATCTTTCGGTAATTTAAAATGCATTTTCCGAGAAGGACTCTTTGGATTCACGAAAGAACAAGAACTTAAGATGAAGACTAGGCAGAGAACTCTAATTAACATAAAAGTCATTTTACCATTCTGGCACTGCCCCGAACGTGCAATTTCTTCGTTTTCGTCGTCCTCATGATCCTCATGTACCCGCAGTACATTGCGGTCATTCGTCCTCCTCAGCCTTGAACTTGCACGTTCGGCAACAGTACCAATAAGAGAGACTGATAGATGGCTCTAATTTCTGCTAAGATCAATTCAGATGGTTGCGACAAACACTGCCAATGATCAACTCGCAGAAGAGCTTAAGCATTTTGCTTTAGAATCGACAAGCTGTGGTGTAGTGATTAGTGATAATCAACAGAAGGATAATCCTCTTATCTATGTTAATAAAGGTTTTGAATTAGTTACTGGTTATAGTCGAGAAGAAATCGTCGGGCTGAACTGTAGGTTCTTACAAGGTGAAGAGACAGAGCAGCCTCAATTAGAAATTTTAAAGCATGCAATTAGGTCTGGGACTAGCTGTCAAGTGATTTTAAAAAATTACAGAAAAGATGGGACTATGTTTTATAACGAGCTAAATATTTCTCCGATTAAAAATACCGAAGGACTTGTCACACATTTTGTTGGAGTTCAGAATGATGTAAGCAGCAGAGAAATAGCTCACCGAGAGCTAGCTAAGAATAAAACCAATAAAATAGCGGTTAAAGATTACCAAGAAGGCAGTATTCGACTTTTAATGCCCAGTCAGATTATTTATATTGAGCGTGATCAACGTCAGGTGGTTATTCATACCGAAGAGAAAAGCTTCCCCACCTATTTTACTATTGAGAAATTAGAAAAACGCCTAGCCGAATTTGAGTTCTATAAAGCGAATAAAGGTGCTTTGATTAATATTAATTACATTGAGCATATGATCCCGAATGGTGATGGGACTTATGATTTAATTTTTAAAAATAAAAAAGAAGCGGAAATTACAGCATCTCGCAGTGGCTCTAAAGCTATACTTAAAGACCTTCAGATTGAATAAAAACTCTACAAATGCACCTAGTGCCATCTTTTCTACTCTTCACGCAAGGCTTAACTTTTCATTAGTTTTTTAAGTTTAAAATTCTATTATGGTTCATAGCGTGGAATTCTCAAAAATAATCCCCTGTGACTCTGATTATTTATATAACTGGCATAATATGCCGAAGGCTTTAGAAAGATTAGTTCCACACTGGGAAAAAGTTAATATTAAAACTCATCCAGAATTCCTTTTTGATGATGCCGCTGTTGAACTTGATCTTAAGCTAGGACCCTTAACTCTTCCTTGGAATCTCAGAATACATGATGTTATTCCAGGTAAACAGTTTAAAGATTCACAGGTTAATGGCCCTTTTCGCTCTTGGACTCATCTTCATGAAATGCAAGCAATTAATGACAAGCATTCACTCTTGATTGAGAATATTGCCTTTGAGTTGATTATTAGTGAACCTTTCTTCTCTAAGTCATATACAATGAAGAAATTAAAGAGACTTTTTAATTTTCGTTTACAGGTTATTAGTAACGATATTCAGAAACATTATAAATACAAGGATAAAGCAGCGATGAAAATACTTATAACGGGTGCTAGTGGCTTAGTGGGAGATGCTTTAGTTAAATTCCTAAGCTCCGGTGGTCATCAGGTTTTTAAATTAACTAGAGGTAATATTACTGAAAATAATCAGATATACTGGCACCCATCAGAATCATCTTCTGATGCTGGATTCGTGAATAGAGAAGCCCTTGAAGGCTTTGATGCGGTAATTCATCTTGCTGGAGAAAATATAGCAAATGGACGCTGGACTAAAGAACAGAAACAGAAAATTTATGATTCTAGAGTTTCTGGAACTAAGTTTTTGGTTGATCAGTTATTAAAATTAAAGAATCCCCCAAAAGTTTTAATTTCTGCTTCTGCAACTGGGTTTTATGGTCATAGCGATATCGAAAGCTTTAATGAAGATTCACCAATCGGCTCAGGTTTTCTGTCAGACACCTGCCTAGCTTGGGAAAAAGAGTCCAGAAGAGCAGAAGAAAAAGGTATCAGAGTCGTTAATACTAGGTTCGGAATAATTTTAGATCCAAAAGCTGGAGCCTTAGCTAAAATGTTGCCTTTATTCGCCTTAGGTGGCGGTGGTATCCTTGGCAGTGGAAAACAGTGGATGAGCTGGGTTGCATTAGATGATGTTATCGGTGCGATTCATCACAGCTTAATGAATGATAATATTTCAGGAGCAGTTAATGTAGTTAGCCCAGAAGCAGTTACCAATGCTGAATTCACTAAAACTCTCGCTAAAGTCTTAAATAGACCTGCGATATTTCCAGCTCCAGCACTAGCTTTAAGATTAGTCTTAGGAGAAATGGCTGACGCGCTTTTACTCTCTAGTACTAAAGTGGAGCCTAAAGTTTTAGAAGATACTAACTATGAATTTAGCTTTCCAAGCTTAGAATCAGCTCTGAGACATATGCTGGGTAAGTAGATAGTCAGTATTTTTCTCTACTTGAACTTTTGCCTAATCTCTAAAATTTCAGGCTCTTTGTCCACATCAGCCGTCTTTAATTCATCGATCTCTTCAGGATATTCCTTCATTAATAATCTTATATTAGTTATAGGATAGTTTAATTTCAGCTGTTGAAGCTTCTTCTCAGATGAATTTCTTAACTCTATTTCAGTCCATTCCACTATCCCAGGACTGCTCGCAATCTTCAATTTCTGCGTTTTCGTCGTCCTCATGATCCTCATGTACGCTTGGTACACTGCGGTCATTCGTCCTCCTCAGCCTTGAACTTGTACGCTTGTGAGCAGTCCCCCCTCCGATTAGTAAATAAGTACAAGGGAAAATATTTTCTAAATATTCTTCAAAAGCAGTAATAGTAAGGCTTTTATAGATAGCTAAATCATCTAAAGCCGCTGCATCTAAAAACTCTGGATTAAACTTCTCTCCTTGAAAGTATTTTAGTATCTCGTTTTGAATATTCTGTAATCTTAAATTCTGCATAGCTTCCACCAAACACCTTTCTAATTATTAACAATAAGCGATGACTCTTTCATCAATTCCTTAACATGAACTAGTTCTGAAATAATATTACTAAACTCTGGGAAATTAGAATCCCTCTCTAGCAGCACCGCTTTCACCTCTGTCTTTTCTAAAAGATATTTAAACAGCGCGAAAACCTCTTCTTTAATCACTTCTCCATGAGTATCAAGAATCTTTAAATGCCTTTTGCTGAGATGTGCTTGATAGTCCTCTAGATGACCAGCTATATGTACTTGCACTGTGCGAGCGAGATCTAGGGAATTTAAAAATTCCATCGCATTATAGTTATGATTAACTGCATTTACATAGACATTATTAATATCTAAAAGTAGTCCACAGTCAGCTTTCTCTAAAATTTCATTCAAAAACTCTGCCTCAGTCATTTCTGGCTTAATTAAAGTTGAATAATAACTAGGATTCTCAATGAGAAACGGGAGCTGAAATTCATCTTCTAAGAATTTAACATTATCAACAATAGTATTCACAGACTCTTTTATAAACGGCACTGGGATTAACTCCTGTAAATAAAACCCCTTAATACGCGTACAGGAAACGTGATCTGAGAACCAAGGTGGCTGAATAAATTTAAATAAATCTTTAAGACCATCTATGAGCCTTCTATCATAATTCTCTCTAGGAGAAGATTTATAAGCCGTTCCGACACTAAGATTCACTGCATGAGGGATAATTGGCTTCCCTTTATCCATAAACTCTTTCAGTATCTCTAATTGTGCTTTAGGTTTATAGATATAATTCTCTGGTACTATTTCTAGCCATTGAATACAGCTTTGCTCAGCTTCGGCTTTAATATAGTTCAGAGTTTCCTTTTGAATTGCTGTTCTTAAGCCTAAACCTAAACCGTAATTTCTTAATTGATTTTTTTCAAACATAGCACTATTGCCGAACTCCAATTTCTGCGTTTTCGTTAGCTTATAAATAAAAAGCCTAGCAAAGAGCTAGGCTTTTTAACAATTAAGTCATAGAGACCAATGTCTAACTACATTTTTGTGTTGTCATCGTCCTCAATATCCTAAAGCTTAATGCTTAGGAGCAGGAGTTGTAGTAGGAGCTGGAGTTGTTGGCTTTTTAGCACCTTTATCACATTTACCATCTTTACCGCATTTACCAGCTCCACATTTATGTTCCTCAGTGTGAGCTACAGTGTCTACGAAAACTTGATTAATACCATTATTAGCTTGTGCAGAAACTTGTGCAGCCATAGAAGCAGCCATACCTAAAGCTAATGCAGAACCTAGTAATTTTTTAGAAATATTGATTTGTTTTTTCATTATTTAATCCTTTTTACAGAGCTTATTAGACCCAGTATTTAAAATTATACACATAAAGAAAAAATAAAGAGAGAGAGAATTTTATTAATAAATCGCTGCCCATCAAGGAGTTTCAAAAATATTTTCTACTGAATACCTCATCTAGGCTATATTTCCCGCCCCCTGTACTTCCTGAATTCAGATCTGAAGTTAAATTTTTAATAATTCAAGCAAATTGTTAATTAGATTTCAGAGAGAAGTTTATCAAGAGAGATGGAATTTTTGCA
>RFQS01000081.1 GCA_009924885.1 Pseudomonadota bacterium
AGGATCATGAGGCGGGCGAAAACACAGAGAATGGAGTTGTGCAGCAGTCTCTACAGTTAGACTGGTTTTCTCGAAAATTAAATAGAGAGCAGGTGCGGGAATTAGCGGTGCTAAAAACTCTCTATGAGGTTTACCAAATGTTAAAAGCCCTTCCCGAATCGAAAACGCAGAAAATGGAGTTGTGCGGCGATCTTAAATCGGTAGATCTTTAATATCAAATTCAATAAACTGCACACCCTGAGCTCGTAACTGAGATTTAATATCCTCTATCACTAAATCTGTATTTAATTTATCTTTATAGCCTGGCTCTAAATAAAACTCACGAATAGTAGCTAAATCTTTTTCAATAGTAAAGAAAGTAAAACCAAAAACTACTTCTTTCATAATAAAGACTAAGGCTTTAGACTCAGGTAAACTTGTTAATTTGGTTAAATAGTCAGACCAAGTTAAGCCACTTTTTTGATACTTCTCCATCCAGTGCGATCCGCCACGCATCTGCTGAATCATACAGAGATTGCCCCACAGCTCAGCTAGCCTACCTAAATCGGTATTCGAATTGAACTCTTTTATTAAAACAGCCTCTAACAATATAAGCATTGTAAAATAAAATTTTCTTTAAGACAAAGAAAGATTTACAGAAAATGCTATAATCGTCCTTTGTCAATGCCAACATTACAACAATTAATTAGAAAACCGCGTATTAAGAAGAAAAAGAGGAAAAACGCTCCAGCCTGTGAAGGTAACCCTTTTAAAAGAGGCGTTTGCACTAACGTAAGGACTGCTACTCCGAAGAAACCTAACTCTGCGATGCGTAAAATTGCAAGGGTTAAACTTAGTAACGGTATAGAGATTACGGCTTATATCCCAGGTGTCGGCCATAACTTACAGGAACACAGTGTGGTTCTAGTAAGGGGTGGGAAAGTAAAAGATTTACCTGGTGTTGGTTATCACATCGTAAGAGGTACACTCGACGCTCAGGGTGTTAAAGACCGTAAACAAGGTAGATCTAGATACGGTACCAAAATAGGTGGCGTACAAACTAAGAAGAAATAATAAGGTAAATTAAACTATGCCACGTAAACCAAATTTTAAGAAAAGACCAACTACTCCAGATTCAAAATTCAATAGTATTGATGTAGCTCTGTTCATCAATAGAATGATGACTCGCGGCAAAAAGTCTCTAGCAGAGAGATTATTCTACTCAGCTTTAGATATTATTGAGACTAAAATTAAGGATAAGCCATCAGTAGATGTATTCAGAAAAGCTGTAGAGAATGTTACCCCAGTGGTAAAAGTAAAAGCTAGAAGAATCGGTGGAGCTACTTATCAAGTCCCGGAGCCAGTAGATAGACTTAAAGGTAATGCTATCGCACACAGATGGATTATCCAATCTGCTCGTAAGAGAAGTGCTAAGACTTTTATCCAGAATTTAGCTAATGAATTATTAGAAGCTTTTGAAAACAAAGGTAAAGCTATAGAACTTAAAGAACATACGCATAAAATGGCCGAAGCTAATAAAGCTTTCGCTCATTATGCTAAATCCATGTAGGCACTATTGCCGAACTACAATTTCTGCTCTATTTTTTTAATGCTTGATAATTTAGACGATCTGAAACAGCTTTGGATGTAGCCTCAAACTGCTCAGCAAATACAGCCTGCATTTCTGGGTCAGTCACTGAGTTTATCATTTCCTTCATTTCACCAGCAAATTTAGCATAACCCTCATCTTTCATCGGATCAGCATACTCGCCAACGGTCTTTTTATCTTCACCCAAACCCGTGAAGATACTATGTTCATCCTGAATCTTGTCTGAGAATAGTGCTTCTTCAAAATCAGCGATATCCAATTGGGAATATCTTCCAGATACACCAGCATCTTCATCAATATCAAGAAGAAGCGGTTTCGCATCAGCTAAGCTAGTTTTTATTGAAGCAGTAGAGAAGTTAATACTCATCTAGTTGAAGATTAGCAAAGTAATATTAAGAAAAAGTTATAAGCAAAGAATACATGCTAGCATAGCTTTGAAATGATGAAAGTCGCACCCTCTATTCTTGCGGCAGATTTTGCGAACCTTGAGGCGGAATTAAGGAAGATTGAAGATTTTGCAGATTTAGTCCATGTGGACGTTATGGATGGTTCTTTCGTACCAAATATCACCATCGGCGCTCCGGTCGTCCAATCTATAAAAAGAAATACTAATTTACCATTAGACGTTCATCTTATGATAGAAAATCCTCATAAACATATAGAGGATTTCGCTAAAGCTGGTGCTTATTTAATTACGTTTCATTTAGAAAGTTACGCCTTCGATGAACTGAAAATTAAAGAAACTATCGCTCTTATAAAAAGTCTGAACTGTAAAGTAGGTCTATCCCTTAACCCAGCTACTGATATAGCACTTATAGAACCTTATTTAAAAGATATAGATTTAGTTTTAATCATGTCTGTAAATCCAGGCTTCGGCGGACAGAAATTTATAGAATCTAGTTATGAAAAAATTAATCAGCTCTTAATCTTATTAGAGAAACAAAATTTAAAAGCAGGGAACAAGTTCATCAGCGGGGAAGTAGCTATAGAAGTAGATGGTGGTATTTATCCAGGTGAAATTTCTAAAAAACTTAATCAGCTTGGGGCTAATATACTGGTCGCTGGTTCTGCTATTTATAGAGCTGAAAATATTCAGGAGGCTATTAGTAGTTTAAGGAATGGTTGAAAATATCCAAGAATCTATTCCCTTAAAGCTGCACAGTCCTTGGCAGATTTTAGATAGCGTGTCTCGCTGTACCCGGAATGGTTTCATCGCTTCTGGTCTTGATAATAAAATTACTTGCTTGAGCTCAGTTATAGAAAAACTTACTGGGTGGACACAGGATGAAGTGACTGGTAGAGATGTAAAAAATTTCTACTTCATTCCCGAAGCAGAATTACTAGATACTAGTAGTGGTGTATCTTCACAGATAGCCATTCTTTTCACTAAAGATGGAAGAAATTTAAGCTTGCCTACCCGCCAAGCCCCGATATATGACGTTAACGGAAATGTCGACGGTAAACTCTTATTTTTCGTCGTTGACAGCTATAACAAAGACATAGATAAACTGCAAAGCGAATTTATCAGTACTGTCTCCCACGAGCTTAGGACACCTATAACCAGCATAAAAGGCTTCGCCTCGACTCTGCTTCAGCATCGCAAGCAGTTTACAGAAGAGAAGAGTAATAAGTACCTGAAAATCATTAAAGATCAAGCAGAGCGATTAGCAAGACTAGTAGAGGATTTGCTTGCATGTTCAAGAATCGATTCTCAAAAATTACAGTTTACGATACAACCCGTTCAAGTCACTAACTATGTAGAAACTACTGCCCTATTGGTTGAAAGCAAATACAACAACTCGCATAAAATCATAGTAACTAGCGATAAAGATTTACCAGACGTATGGGTAGACGCTGACAGACTAGAACAGATATTAACTAACCTTATAGATAACGCCGTTAAATACTCTCCTGGAGCAGATAAGGTAGAGGTTCATGTCAGCAAAACAGAAAAAGGTGATAAAGAAAGGGTCACTGTCTGCATCAGAGATTACGGGATCGGGATAGAAGAGAAGAATTTAACCAAAATTTTTAATAAATTCAGCAGGCTAGATAATCCTTTAAGCAGGCAAACCGAAGGAACAGGTCTAGGACTGTATATCAGCCTTTCTCTTGCGAGAATAATGAATGGTCATTTAAGCGCTGAGAGTGGAAAAGATGGCAGCACCTTTAAACTCTATTTACCTACAGAGTTTTACGAAGTTGGAGATAACACATGGGATTAATTCCACCAAGATGCATTATTCATATAGCCGATGAAAAATCACCTTTAAGGCTTTATAACAGTGAGGAGTTTGTCGCTTCATGTGAAGAGAATGATATTTCCTTAAAAGAATGCTCTAGCTTAGAAGATCTGAAGTATATTCTCTATGATTACAGACCTGAAATCATCTTAGTAAGTGAGAATATGTATGAAAGTGGCTTTGATTTTAAAACGATAAATGAAAAACAGCGCTCTAAAAATGATGCTTATAAATTAATTCTATTACCAGCGGAAGCCCGTGAAAATAAAAAAAATTTCGATTACATTAAAGAAGGTTTCGATGATTTTATTTTTAATGACTACAGCTTAGAAGAGATTTTCTTGAAATGCTTTTCCCTACTGCGTAGAAAGAGTATTCATGAGAAGAATCAACTTACTAAATTACCTGGTATTAATAGAACTTATGAAGTACTAGAATACTGCCTAAGTGACCTCAAGGACTGGGAGATGCTGCATATTACTACCCACAACCTAGATCAGTACAGCTATATGTACGGAGTTAAGAACACTGATGAGGTAATTAAGCTTACAGCAAGCTTGCTTGCAGAATTAACTAAAGATAAAAATCTTTTTACTGGTCATTTAGGAAAAGATAATTTTCTAGTCTTAGGTTCGATTGCAGACTTAGTCGATATTAAATCTAAACTAGATCAGCGTTTTTCTAGTATTCTGGAGCAGGTTTATAATAAAAGTGATTTTGAGAATAATTACATAATTTACTCAGCTCCGCATAAAGTACGCCGTAAAGAGAATCTTATGTCACTTAATATCTCTAACTGTACTAGCTATGATCGTAAGTTCCTCTCTGGCTCAGATATAGTAGAACAGGCCATAATTAATAAACACAATCAATCCCAAAACCTAATCAATAAAAGGGTTTTAATTATAGAAGAAGATGCTGATTTTGCAGAGCTGTTAGAAGATAGGCTCAGGCTCGATGGCTTTGAGCCTAAAGTCGCCAAAGACGAAATCATTCAATCTGCTAAAAAATTCAAACCACGTGTAGTATTAATAGAAGCTTCTACTACAGGGCTTCCTCAATTCGCAGACCTGGCAAAAGCACTAAGAAGCAACTGTGACAGTGATTTAAAAATTATAGTGGCGAGTAACATACCAGGCTATCGCAATTTTCTAGCAGCTGGAGCTAACGCCTATATTCCGAAGCCCTATGAGCTAGATACAGTGATAGAAGAGATCTCAAGAATTTCATAGTTATTTTAGACAAATATTATATGCTATGATTTATACTTGCATTTTGATGGCAGCCGTCGCCAAGTGGTTAAGGCTCCGGGTTGTGGTTCCGGTATTCGCGGGTTCAAGTCCCGTCGGTTGCCCCATTTTTTACTAGTTTGCATATATAAGACGCCTGCACAACGTATAAGTTTAAGGCAGAGGAGGATGAGTAGCCGCAGTGTACTGTAAGTACATGAGGATTGCGAAGAGGACGATAACGCAAAAATTATAGTTTTGCAAACGTCTGTAAAGGTAGTTTCGCTAGAGCTAGTAGGGGTTTTTAGGGTGGAGAACCACTCTAGGGCGCATATTTTATTTCTTACTACATATCATCTAACATGGTCAGAGCATATCTTTGTATAAGAGTTTCCCGTAACTCTTGATAAATTAGATTTTGCTGGTTTGTGATAATACCTTATCAATGTCTTTTAGAATATCTATAATTTCTTTCGTTGATGATGCGAATTCTTTTTTCGCACCCTCTTCATCTTTCTGAATCCAGCCTTTTACCTCATCTAGTAAGTCTTTTTTCTGCTTACGCTGTGTTGGTTTATCTTTTGTGCTATTGATAT
Source organism: Pseudomonadota bacterium (assembly GCA_009924885.1). GTDB lineage: Bacteria > Cyanobacteriota > Vampirovibrionia > LMEP-6097 > LMEP-6097 > LMEP-6097. The sequence continues at coordinate 5,657 of RFQS01000081.1, forward strand.
CTTGAAATTTCTTTTGAAATTCTTGAGGATAATACTCTTCAAAGTTAAATTTAGAGAGGTTTTTGAAATTTTCAGGAGACCAGCTCTTAAATTTATTTTTCAAATCACTAATAGTGTTTTTACCTGCTTCATCACCATCTGCGATTATCCAAGCCTTATTTTTATAAACTTCGCTTAAGTGAAGAAATGTAAATAATCTTTGGAAATCTACGAACCTTCCTTCTAAGTCATTAACCCCATTTGCAGCCATAGTTCTCAGCTTACCCTGTAAATTTGGTACAAACCAAGGTATCAAATATTCTCTAATAAAGAGTTCTGCTGAAGATTCTTCTAGTAATAACCAGCCTCTCCATAAATCATAATCAGAAAGATCATAACCAAGTCTCTCTAAAGCCTCTCTTCTCTGTTCTGAGCTATTTAATTCTATACATTTAGAAGTCGGTATCTGATTGTTCTCGAATTCAGTTTCTATAAGAAATATTTTCGTTTTCTTTTCTCCCCCGAGGATTTTACTTACTATGTTCGAGTGGGTAGAGATGAAAAACTGATTAGTACTTGATTTCTCTATGATTAAATTTAAGAGTTTTTTTAAAGCTTCTGGGTGTAAGTCATTTTCTAATTCCTCGATTAAAAAAATCTGTTGATCTGCATGAAGAAGATCATAGAGTAAGGCCAGAATATGTGAGATTCCTTCTCCCATAGATGATATAGCGATTTGTTGATTAGCATTAAGCTCTATGCCGACTCCTTTGCCATCACCCACTGTGAAGACATTTGGTTTAAAGCCTAGTATCTCTTGCGCTGTTTCTAAAAAGTCTTTCTTTGTATCGAGGCCAGTAGAGCAGATAGAATCTATTTTAGCTGGTAAGAAGAAAGGACTGGAAAGAGGAATTTGAAAAGGCTGGACACAATACACTCTCAGAGACTAAAAAATATGAAGTATATTTTCAATTCCTCCTAGAAATTCTGAAAACTAAATACCCAGAGGTTTATGATAGATTCTATTACAAAGATTCAGATTTTGTAACTCAGCCAAAGTCCTACCATGATGAGCTTTACAATACAACAGCTTCAGCAGGAGAAGATAACATTAAAACGGATAAATACAAACAACAATCTACTCAAACAAAGCTCAGTTACTTAATTGCAGCAATCTTTGGACGAAATGTGCTGCATGGCAAATTTCGTCCTGAATTAAATAAAAACATGGAAGAGTATGAAAATAACAAAACTATATCTCTTGAAGATATTAAAGGGGAAATCGCAAAGGTAGATGGTAAGCCAATATTTAAAGTAATTTACACAGAAAATGGGTCTCTGGAACAGGGCAATTACAACGAAGGAGAGTTAGTCAACTACAATGAAAAGAGATACTTCTTAATAAAACCAAGTACTGATGGCTCTTTCCCAGATCCTTGCCAAATCGTTGATTACGAAATACTTGACATAAATAATCAACAAGAACGATTACTCGGTCTACGCTTCGAAAAATTCGCAAACGACAACGGTTTCCTCTGCCACACTAGACACTACGATAAATATTTCGGCAGAGATATAAAACCCCAAAGAGAATCAAGATAAATTATTTGAGGAAAAATGACCCCTCAAAAAATTTCTTATTTTCAGAGAAAATTAAAAAAATGATTTTATGGATTGAATCAGAAAAATTCAGAGCAGAGCTATTAAAAGCAGCTGGCCTAGGTTTATGTACACCACTTTCAGCAAACCTTCTAATCTACCTCACGGACACTGATTTTTCTTTACTCGGAGAACATTTGCCCAAAAGCATAATTAGTGTTCTAATGTTTTTCAACGGCTTAATAGTATTTCATAAAGCTCATGAAGTACTATTAAAGCTAGATGTTGATAAAGGAGACAGATGTTAGACTTTAGTAAACTAGATATAGGATTAATTAATTTGATTCTATTTATTCCTCTTTTCCTGTTCTTTTTGTATATCATGGACTACAAACCATCTAAGAGAGTTGGTTCCATTAAAGAAGATGCTAGCTTCTGGCAGTATCTTAAGGACTTCTATTCTTTTCGGTAAACTTTGATTAAGAAAGGAGCTTTCTAAGACTGGTCTACAAAAGCCAAATCAGTAAAATCTGCCTAATTTTTCGATTATAATCAGAAAATTAGGCAGATTTTTCAGATTTAAGTCTTAAAAATCTCCAAAAAATCTTCATCCTCCTCCATATCCTCCAATTTAATAAATTTTATTAAACGCCCTTTATAATCTAGCTCCCCACTAATATTTTCATTAATAACAAAACAATGTTCTGTATTCGGATATGAACGCAAAAACTGCTCAAAAGCTTTAGGTATAAGCATTTGCTTTAGCTTAGATTTAACTTCGATAATGCTCGGCTTGCGATTTTTAATATAAATAAAATCTATTTCATTACCATCTTTAGTCCTCCAGAAACGTATCTCAGAGTTTTTAGGTGCTCGCATTCTTAAAGCATTGTGCACATAGGATTCATATAAAAGCCCCTTATCTGATCTGGCTTTCAATAAAGAAAAATCACTGATAATAGAATTCCTAATTCCATTGTCGAATAAAAAATATTTTTTAGATTTTTTCAGCTCATTACTGAGATTTTGCGAAAAACTATAAAGCGGATAAAGCACGAAAGTTTGTTCCAGTATTGCCAAATAATGCTCCGCAGTCTTATTACTTAACATCAATTCACGCGCAAGAGAGCTCACTGAAACAATTTGAGCCTGGGTATCAGCTAAAATATAAATTAAGCGATTAAAAGCAGGAATATTCTCTTCTTTAATTAGGCTTTTAATATCTTTCAGGATATAGGTAGCGACTAGGTTATCAAGCAAATCAATTTTCTGATCATTAGTTTTCAAATGCATCAAACCAGGTAAGCCTCCATAAATTAAATAAGTTTCAAAAGTTTTTTTTGTCTGCTTAAATTCACTAAAGCTGAGCGGGAATATATGCTTCTCAATCTTTCTTCCAGCAAGGCTTTCCTTTAAATGTTTATGCATTTCCAAGGAAGACGAACCTGAGGCAATGATTTTAACTTTCAATTTCCTATCATCAAAAATAGCCTTAAATAAACTAGAAGCATTTTCAAAATATTGAAATTCATCAATAAAAATAAAATCTGTGTTCTTGGTAATATCCTTATATAGACTGACTAAATCTTGATTAAAGTAACGACTATCTTCGGGGATCTCCAAATTAAAATATTTAGTTTTTTTCTTCTTAGCTTTAGCGAATTTCTCAAGCTCAATCATTAAATGGGTTTTACCAACCTGCCTTGCACCAATTAAGATCAATATTTCACTTTTTTTCAAGCACTTGATTAAATCATCGAAAGAATCTCTCTTCACAAGCATATATTACTATTTTACCCAAGTACTCCAAAATAGTAAATTTTTGACGATTTTGGAGTGATAAGGAGAAATAGTAAATTAAGCAATGTAGCTTCATTTCAAATATTTAAGTTTATTTTGCTTTCAGGGAAAGGACTTTCTTTTTCGTCTTTAATTTAAATACATTAATACTTTTCTTTGATAAAATTGCACCATGTTGAAATCTGCTTTTGAATGCCTAAAGAAGTGCTTGAA
>RFQS01000082.1 GCA_009924885.1 Pseudomonadota bacterium
GGTTATATTTGCTCATTGTTTTAGGTTACTTTTTGCTATTGAAACCTATATACAATGAGCTTTTTCTTCTTAATTTAACTTCAGGCTAGATTCTAGGATCTAATCTACCATCTAATCTAGCGTAGGTGCTGACTAAAATCTGTAAAATCCCCATCGGGAATGCTCCAGAGCCGCAAGCTGGGTCAATGATTTTTAAATTATCTAAAGCCTCAATTAAACGAGCTTTATAAGGATTTAACTTAGCTCTATCATTCTTATAATCAAACTCATGTTCTTTTTTATCTAATAGTAAATTTAAAATCTTTTCTTTTCTGTTATCTTCTCCGAGTTTCTCAGCAAGATAAAGCCTAAGACTCTCTCTGCACATATAATCTACGATTTCACGAGGCGTATAGAAAGCACCTTTAGCTTTTCTAGCCTGCTCCCCCGTCTCATTAGACTGCTCAGCGAGAAGATTTTCGAAGATACGCCCTAACATCTCTGGGTCTATAGCTACCTGCTGGAAATCACTACTACTCTCATCAGTAGTGAAATTATACTTATCTAAAAAATCATAGAAAAAGTCTATAAAATAATCATCAGGAAAAAATACTTTTTTCTCCCTGTAGTAATCATGCTTTCTCGGCTCGAATAAGCCACCATTTAAAAAAGGGGTCTTGCGATCTAAATTGTTTCTCTCATTCTGCGGGGTATTTAAAATATCGAAGAATAGCACTTCTAGTTTTTTATTATAAAACTCAGTAGCAGAAAGGTTTTTAGCATCAAAATAATTAAATTCTTCTGCGATAATATTTTTCTTTCTTAAGAACCAACAAAAAATAATACGTCCTATTAATCTAGTAGTAAACTGTTTAGCTGCCTGTTCATCTAAAATTTTATGACTTAGTAAATGCTGTACTTCTCTAGTAAATAATTCTGCGATATTACGGTAAAACTCTTTATTTAAAGGATGTATATCGAAACTATCCCAGAGTATTTGATGTAAAGTCTTTTTATTAGCATCCTCTGGGCTCTTATACCATTTTTCAAAGATTTGCTTCTGAGTATTAGTAAGAGCTTTATGTAATTCTAAAGTCCTGATTTTATAATTACTGCTAAGTGCGATAATAAGCCGATCAGCTTTATCTGGCACTATAAAATCTATACCTAAGTTCTCATCAGCGTATAAAAGCTCATCATCTTCATAATTAGAGGTAACACGATGCACTAAATTAGAAATAGTTCTACGATTGCTTTTCTTAGCCCAGAAAAGTTTAAAATCTATATTACGCTCATTCTCTTTAGCTAATTGATAGTAGGCTTTTCTATCGCTGTATTTAGGTGCTTTATGCGTCCACGCATCATTATCTCGTTTCTGTAAGACTTTATCTGAAATAAGTAATTCTGTCCTATTTATCTCATCTGGTATTTTTAATAACGCTACTAATCTTTCTGCGATTAACTGACAGGTTTCAAAGGTTTTAATTTCAGCAGCCTCTTTCAGACTAATATCTATACTCGCAAATATTTCTTGAATGCTGATATTATTATTTATTTTGCTTAGCATAGAAAAGGATAGGAATTATTTTATCGGGTTGAATGGTCTCTCTTTTATCATAGCTTGATTCACGGGCTATTTTAAGCAGTTTATCTAGCTCATTATAAAAAGCTTTATTATCTCGCTGTAATTTAAGAACCTGCCTTAATAAACTAGACAGCTCTTTTTTAATCAAATGATTAGTAGTTTTAAAAGCTTCTTTTACTGTCTTTAAGTCTTCCTCACTATAATGCAGCCTAATCATTAATTTTAAAATCTCCTGCTCTTGACCTTTAAATGGTAAGCTCTCCGTTTCTGAGCTTAAGAGATAGTGTTTTCGCTCGCTGGCTATGTCCTTTAGCTCTTTTCGATTAAGGCTTATTTTATCTAAATCTCTCTCTGATTCTTCTTTAGTTGTTCTTAAATAGTGCAGTGCCTCAAGATTATTCATTAATCCAATTTCTTCATAATTTCTATTCATCTTTAGAAAGCCTTTACTAATCAGCTTATCCTTGTGTAGCAGTTTACTAAAAACTATTAGTTCTGCTGTTTTATTAATCTCTTTCTTTGGCATTAAAGCCCATTTACCATTAGCTATACCATAAATAAGTTTTTTATACTCTTCATCTTCCTCTTTATGAAAGCGTTTTAGATCTATAATAAATTCATCCTCAGCTAAAAGAAAGTCAGCAGCTTTTTCACTCTGTAGCATCGCCTCTATTCTCGCTTTCTCATCATTACTATAAATATTTTCTAATGTCTCCGTGTATTCTACGGGATTAGCCACTTCACCTAATACAGACTGGTCATTGCCGATGGTTTGATTGATGATATTAATTTTACCTTCTAATCGTTTTACTAATTTCAGATAGGCTTCTATATTCCTTTCTGGGTGCATGTTATAGATAAAAACCTCGTCATATTTAGAGCCTAAGCGATTTACTCTACCATTACGCTGAATCATCCTTACAGGGTTCCAGTGTAGATCATAATTAATGATAATTCCTGCATCCTGCAAATTCTGACCCTCTGAAAGAATGTCAGTAGAAAATAGATACTTCAATTCTTTTTCCTCGTCTCTAAATGCATGATTTTTAGACTGAGGCGAAAATCTACTAGCAAGTGACTCCGCCTCACTTCTATTACGAGAGGACAGAAAAGCTATTTCATGAGATTTAATATTATTTAATTCTCCATAATTTACTTTAGCCTCTATTACTTCTCGAAGGTATTCTATAGTATCTGCGAAATATGAAAAGATTAAAACCTTTTCAGAGCCTAGTTCTTGGAATTTTTTAATTAAGGCTGTGATTTTAGAATCATCTTTTTCTAAAATATCTAGAATTTTAGATATTACTTCTATTAATTCAAATTCTTTTTCTATATCCTCTTTTAAAGCACTAATCCTGTATCTATGAGGGTCTATAGTATCTAATATACTTTCAGAGATTTCATAATCCTCATAAGTACTTTCATCACTGTTATTTAGAAGATCAAAATAGAGATCAGAATTTTTCAGTGAAACTATATGATTATTATCAATTCCTTCTTTGAATATTAATAACTTTTCTTTATAGTGCTTGATAGAGTTTTGAATTGCTCTTATTGAAGATTCTAGACGCTTTAAAAACATGGTTCTAAATATTCCGTAGATTCCTCTCTGCTGCTGTAATTCACGGCTTTCATCACCACTGAGCTTCATTTCTTTAATTTGCGCTGGGGTTTTACCATAGTATTTAGTTTGGTAAATTTTCCATCTGTATGGTACGAAGCCTAAAAGTAAAATTAATTGAAAAATAAAATGTGTAGGTGCTAAATCCTGTAAGCTTTCTAGACTTTTTTCTCGAATTAAAAGATCTAATTGATCTAAAGGGTGCTTCAAAAGTTCACACTTTTCTATGATTTCATCAGTATCTTTTCTATAAATATCACTCAATGCTATTCTCTGACTGGTTATTTCAAGTATCTGCTTATTTAACTCTACAGGTGTTTTATAAGCAAGGTTTGCTGGTAAAGATTTAGGAAAACCTTTTAATTCACCATTAATCATCAATTTCCCATATTCTTTTTCAATTCCCTGCCTAGTTCTTCTTACAACTACCTCCCTGATTACTTTACTCATGACACTTTTAATTTCTGAGTAGTCTATTTTTTCGGGTTCATCTTTAGTAATGCACTTCTTTATTTTCTTCTGTAGATCCTCTACTGCTGATACGAAATCTTTAGTAATGCTATTTCCAGTCTCACTATCTATAATATTTATATAAATAGAACTGGTATCCCCTCTAGTCCCTAAAAGGATTTGGTTAGTAATATCCTGTAATTCATTATTAATAGGGGTAGCTGTAAGTAAAAGTACATGTGCTTTTTTATTATTTCTAATCCATTCAAGTAATTTCTGATACCTCGCTCCATTAGTCTTTCTAAGATTATGAGACTCATCTATGACGAATAGAGAGACTTCTGCGATATTATCTAAACGCATCTCTGCTTCTATTTCATTTAAATTCTGAAGAGTAATAATGCTCTGTATTTGCAGACATTGTTTAAGAGTTTCTTTGCCCCACTGTTCTTTTAAAGATTTCGGTGCGACTATTACTACTCTTTTACGTCCATCGGGGCTATTAATATATTCTTGAATAACACCTATCGCAGTGATGGTTTTACCTAAACCTACTGAGTCTGATAACATAGCGGTTCGATGTTTTTTTAATTTTCTGAGAAGCTGTTGTATATTTTTTTTCTGAAATTCGAGAAGCTCATAAGCAGCATTTTTAGAATCTGAAATCGGTTCATCTTCTAGCTCTTCTTGATACAGTTCATAGAGTGTTTTAATATAAGTCTCATAGGGACTGAAAAGTACATCACCAACGGGAGACTGTTCTAGAAGCTCAGTGAAGCGTCCAGTCCAATTCTCTGTTTTTTCATCTTCCCATAATTCATTAAACCAGAATAGATGACCTGTTTCTTGTGCTTGGTTTTTCGGTGCGTATAGCACCACTCGCTCATCTGCTTCTAGTGCGTTTAATTCTGTATTAGAGTTCAAGCCATTACCTGTAAAGTTAGATGAACCTATAATACCTATAGCTTTCGAGGATTCAAAATTACCGAATATATAAGATTTAGCATGTAGAAAAGACTGCCTATAAACTCTTACTTCTAAGATATCTTTCTCAATTAATTCTTTAATAGCCTTAATGCTGCTTATGAGTTCTTTATCTGGACTTAAGGCTTCAAGATCTTGAAAAATGTCTCTATCAGGGTAATCTGGCTCAGGTCTATTTAACTTATGCCTAGGAATCAATAACTCACGTCCTATTAAGAGTCGTATTTTTTTATAACTTTTAAAACTATCTAAAAATTCTTTAATGCCATGTATATCCCAATAGCCAGTCGCTATAGATATTTCATTATATTCACTTACTAACTGCTTTAAAACATCAGCTAGAATTTTTCTTTTATTATCAATAATTTTAGGTAGGCTCATAAATTAGCTCCACCAAAAATCATAATCTAAATTAGACTGAGATGATTTTAATATAGTGTTTTACGCTGTAGAAATTCAGAAACCTTAATAATGGTATTAATTCTATATTTCATCTCAGAATTTTTACTAAATTTCAAGTTCAACTTGAGATTTAGTAAAAACAATGTGGCATAATTTAAATATTCACATAATCTATGCTAAAACGCAGCATTAGTAAAAGTATTTTAAAACTAGCTAAGAAGTATCCAGTACTTACGCTAACTGGTCCTAGGCAGTCTGGTAAGACCACTTTGCTGAGAAATTTATTTCCAGATTATACTTACGTAAATTTAGAAAATCTTAGAGAATTAAATTTTGCAAGCCAAGATCCAGAAGGCTTTTTGGCGAGATATTCAGATGGAGTGATTATTGATGAAATTCAAAACGCTCCTCATTTAACATCATATATTCAAGTCATAGTCGATGAGAGAAAAAAAGATGCGATGTTTATACTTACTAGCAGCCAAAATTTTTCTTTAATAGAGTCAGTGAATCAATCTTTAGCTGGTAGGACAGCTATTTTTGAGTTATTACCTTTTAGTTATGAGGAAATAAAAGATTCTAAATATCATAAAGAATTTAAAGCTAAGACTAGTAAAAAGCAAATAGCCTCTGTAAATGAGAAATTAAATATTGATAAGCTGATGTTTAAAGGCTTTTATCCGAGAATCTACGATAAAAATATCCCAGCTTCTGATTTTTATGCAGACTATATAAAGACTTATGTAGAAAGGGATTTAAGACAGCTTAAAGCTATTCATAATCTTAGTAGTTTTAAAAAATTTCTAGGACTCTGTGCCGCTAGAATAGGACAGCCTTTAAATTTAACTAATATCTCTTCTGATTTAGGAATATCATCTACGACTTTAAAAGAGTGGCTGAGTGTCTTAGAGGCGAGCTACATCATTTATCTCTTGCAGCCTTTTAGTTTGAATATTAATAAACAACTCACTAAATCACCGAAGCTCTATTTTATTGATACGGGTTTACTGATTTATCTTTTAAATATTAATAGACCAGAAGAGTTATTCATGCACAGTTTAAGGGGTAATGTTTTTGAGAATTTGATAGTCATAGAAATTTTAAAAAGGAATCTAAATCAGCATTTAAGACCAAATATTTTTTTCTACAAAGATCGCCAGCATGAAATAGATCTGATTTATAAAACAAAAAAAGAGGGCTATGCTGCTCTAGAAATCAAGTCAGCGAGTACCTACATTAATGAGTTTCAGCATAGTCTTCAGTATCTAAAAAAGATTTTAGGTGAGGAACTCACTAGAGAAGAGCTGATCTATACTGGTACAGAGACTTATCAGTTAAAGGAATTAAGGATTAATAATATAGAGAGCCTAGAAGTTGTCTAAATAAATGCAAGAAAATCATGTGTCTCGTACATTTCTTCTGTCTTATGACTAGCTGGTGCACCTGCGATTTTTAATCTTACTCCTTGATTTGTTGTATCAGAGCGAATTCCTAAAGTAGCTAATCCTAGTTGAGAATAGGCTTTCTCTGTTTCAGCATCAGTTCTGCGAGGGTCTGGGCATACATGTCCTGAGCCGAATATCATCAAATATTTAGGATTGCTTTCTATACTGGCTTCTATCGCAGCTTGAATTCTCTCTACAATAAAAGGCTCTGATTCACCTTGTCTAGTTGGACCGCACCATTGAGCTTGGTTTTCAGTATATCTTAGGTTAATTTGATTATTGCCTTTGTCATAACTTCCTTTAGGTGTTGAAGTATTATCAGAATCTGTGCAGATAATACTTACTTGATTATTTTTAGCAGCTTTTAGTAAAGTTTCCCAAGAGCCTCTAGTGGGGCTGTTTCCACAGAAATTATTTAGAAATGCATTTAGATTTTCTTCTGCTCGCTGTGAGTCTTTCTCGTCCATAAAAGAATCTAGGCCTTTTTGAAATCTATGATTAATTTCTAGTGCGATAAAGCTCAGTCCAGCCCTTTTTAAATCTGGCATTAACCTAGCTATTTCTTCACGATGTTTAACATCTTCGTGATTTTCTCCTATAGCTAGTCCAGGAAAGAGCTCCCAAGTATTTGTAATAAATTTTAATAGAGGTTCTTGGGCATTAGAGCTCTCACTTAGACTGTTCTTTAGTGTCTGAATTTTCTCTTCTATCTCTGGAGAACGTTTTTCTAAGGACTCTAAATAAACCTGTTCGTGTTTTTCATTTTTTAGAAATTGTTGAAAGGCTTCTGATAAGACTGCTGCACGTAAATCTGTTTTATTAAAAATTATTGTATTCCATGTCGAGGGTTCAAACTTAGCCATTATGAGAAAAGCATTAGTAAAATCCGCTTCGTTAAAGTTTCCAGATAAATGTGCTTCTGATAAATTAGTACCTGTAAATCTAGTACCTTGAGCGTTTACGTCTTTTAGTGAGGCTGCTTCTAAATCTGCACCTATAAAGTTAGCCTGACTAAGATTGGCTTTATTTAAAATTACTCCTTGAAGTAAGTTATTTTGCATTTTTGGTATACCAGCTTCAACAAATTTTCTGGATTCCTTCGCATCAGATTTCATACTCATATACCCACGAGCATTGAAAATGTATTCTGTCTCCTGATCAACTGATAAATTTGCATTACTTAGATTTGCACCACTTAAATTTGCCTCTCTGAGTGAAGTTCCTTGGAGATTTGCGTCAGTAAACTCAGCTCCAGTCATTATATTTTTATCAAAATTTAGACATCCAAGATCTGATTTAGAGAAATTAGCATTAGTAAAATTAACATCACTGAGATCTAGAAGAGACCAGTGTCTTAGGTCTCTCCCAGAGAAGTCTTGACCACTAAGGTTGCTTACTCCTAGTTCTTTTAAGCTGATTAAATTTGATAAAGCATCTAGTTTAAATCCATTACTTATATTTTTGATAATGGCAGAAGCCTTGTTATCTTCTATCTTGAAGCTTGTTTTAAGATCCTCTTTTAAGTTATTAAGCAGCTGATCTAGTTGTTGATTAATTTTGGTGCTGCTTTCTCCTGCTTCCACATTAAAGTTTTGAGTATTAATTTGCTTGTTTGTAAAATTTATTAGAGCTAACTTAATATTTCCAAGATGTTCAGAGGATTTAAAGCGGTTTATTAATTGGCTCTTTTGCTCTTGATTTGGAGATTGAATCTCCCGCTGAATCAGTCCGTCTAAATATGTTGATAATTTTCCTATTCTCGTATTGAAAATAGTATCTATATCTGTACTAATTCGAGAGTTTACTACAAGCATTTATTTCGTACAAAGCACCATTTATAATAAATTTGACTAAAATGTGAATTTTACTATTTTACTGTAATATATAATAACCACTTCCATGACTTTGACTCAAACCATGAACTTAACAGACTTTAAACACATTCGCTTTCTAGGAGCTGAGGGTATCGGCATGCGCGCTTTAATCGCCATTCTTGAAGATAAAATTTCACAAGGTGAATTAAACTCTGATTTTAAAATTTCTAAAAGTGATCTTTCCTATAAAACTAATGATCCCTTAGACGCAAGTATAGACCTAGTAGTTCGCAGTACCGCAGTGAGAGCGGATGACCCCGATATGCTGTTTATGCAGAAGCATAATATTCCAGTGATACACCGCTCTGAGATGTTAAACCTGCTCAGCGAGAACGCTAAACAGATAGTTATTTCAGGCACTCATGGTAAAACCAGTACCTCAGCTTTGACCACGCATCTTCTAACTAAACTAGGCTTAGAGCCAGGCTTTGCGGTAGGTGGTGTACTAAAAGATTATAAAGCTAATGGTAAAGCGGCTCCTAAATCTTCTGCTTTGAATGATGCTCCATCAGGCTATTTCGTCATGGAGGGTGATGAATCTGATAAAAGTTTTATGCGCACCACGCCATATATAGCGGTGGTGACTGACGTAGAGGCTGATCATTTAGAAAATTATCCTGGTGGGCTAGCTGAGATACAGGCTTGCTTTAAAGATTTTTTAGCAGATGTTTTTTTGAGTGAATCATACAGTTTGGCATTCGTATTATTGATGAAACGTCCTACATAATATTCATACATCTCACTAACCAGATAAATTTGCTTACACATATCCACATACTCATAATCTTCTAATCTTTTGTCAATATCGTATATGATGGCAATATCGCCTAAATAGTCTATCATATCGTGAAGCCCTTTTAATGT
>RFQS01000083.1 GCA_009924885.1 Pseudomonadota bacterium
GGAGTTTCTCATAAATCTGCTAGCTCAGTGCTAGAAAAGATGATGGAAGTGGTTACAGGTGTGGCAGTATTTTTTAATGGAAGTTCAATACTCGCTAAATTATTTTCAGATAAGGAAGGACCATTTAAAGCTTTTTCTGAACCTTTAGAAAAAATAGCCTTACTTTCGACTAAGGCTCAAGCTATTGGCTTTTCTACCAAAATTTTACAGCAAGCCTTTGAGGAAAAAGATGTTATGCTTGCGCTTGCTGGTTTTGGTAAAGTATTTCAGATAGCCTTTGCTAAGTTTGGTAATTTTTTACAGCTTGGGGGTTTTCAGACTGCTTTTGATCAGCTTAATCCAGGTTTAAAACCAACTACTGGTTTAGAGAAATTTAGCAGTTTCGGTCATAGTGCACAAGAGTATTTAAAAGCTATTAAAGTAGTATTTAAAGATATCTTGGATGATCCTGTCGGTTATCTTAAATTATCTCCAAAAAATGGTCACGTGGAAAGAGTTTTAATTCCGGGTGCTATGTCTATTCTTGCTGGTACATTTGGCGGTATGCTTGCTGGTGAGAATAAAGCAGCTAAAATAGTTTCTGGTATTTTAAGGCATGTGACTGGAGGAATTATCGGTGGTGACATAATTTTAGGTAAATTATCTAATAATAAAGAAATGAATCTTTCTGGTAATGCTTATATCGCAGCTTCTGCTATAGATTGTGGTGCTAATTTATTACAGGATAAAAATAAAGAAGACATTGCTCATCAGGCTGGAACTTTAGTTAATTTTATTGCTGAACTATTCTTCTTGAAAGGTCTTAAACATCATGCACCTGCTTATGCTTAATAGTGATGATTAAAACGCAGAAACTAGAGCAGGTTCTTTGAATAAAGGTTTATGCCTTGGTTATCATAAAAATTCAGTTCTATATTCTTTAAGCCGTCATGAAAATTTAGTACACAGAAATTATTTTTATTAGCTACAGCCCAGACTCTTTGAGGATTTGGGAACTGTTTAAGTGTAAATTCAGGCGGAAGAGAGCTGTGAATCGGCGAAGAAGTTATTTCAAAGATTTTTTTACTTGGGCTAAGATGGGACTGCTCGTAAGCTCCAATTTCTATGTTTTGTAATTCAGATAAATGTCTATCTCCACTAATAAATAGTGGTGTTGATTTTAAATTAGAGATTTTTTCAATAAATTTTTTAAAATTCTCTGGATGATTGCCTTCAAAAGATTCAAAGGAGTGGTATTTACCGAAAAATTGATCACCTGAAATTATTACACTCTGAGGCTGCTCGCGATTTTTAATTTCTGCGTTTTTTGCTTTCTCGTTAGCTTCAAGATTTTTAAATAACCATTCTTCCTGCTCTTTACCGAAATGATATTTCTTATCTCGATAAAAGCGGTCATCTAAAAATAGGAAATTAATATTAGCAAGTTTAAGCTTGAAGCCTACTCCTAGTCCATCTTCACTAATTTCGGGATTTTCATTTAGAGAAAAATCTTTAAAAATTTTCTTGCTTGCAAGCTTATATTTATAATCACTGCCGCCATTATTTTTACCGTAATCATGGTCATCCCAGATCATGGCAATTGGTATGAGTTGTTTTAAATAAAATAATTCTAAGCGAGTACGAGTTTCTATATATCTATTTAAAAGCCTTTCTGGCTTGCAGCCGTTTAACTCACTTAATTTATCACCGATGTCAGCATAGACATTGTCGCCGATAAGAAATATATAATCAGGGTTTGATTTAGATACACTGTTCCAGCTTTTAATTTGTTCAGAAAAATAATTATCGTTTAAGCAGGAACAGACAGCTACTTTAAGATTAGCTTTTTGCTGCTCATAATTGCTAAATTCGCGAATGTCTACACTGTCAGAGTCTGAAACATATAATAAATAATTTTTTGCAGAGCTGAATTTGATTTTAAGCTCATAGAGTTCTGAATGAGCGATATTGAATTTTTTAATAGATATATTTTTAGATCCTAATTCTTTGCCTGATTCTTTTTCTGTGATGTTTATTTTTAAATCTTGGGACTGCTTGTAATCTTTGTTTACTCTGGATTTAGGTGATTTTTTCTTATCAGTTTTATTTCTTAAAATATTAATACTGGTGTAATTTTCACTTGTAACTCCCTGCATGATTGAAAACTGGCGGTGTTCAGCTAAAACTTTAGGCGGGAGATTTTTAAAGGGGCGGGCAGAAACAGAGACTCCTGCCGTGAAAAATAAATTAAGTAAAAAAAGTAAAAAAACATTCCAAAGCTTCATTTATTTAAAGCCTAGCAAATATTTTAAACTTAACTAAAAAAAAGAGAAGCTTTCGCTTCTCTTTTTTTTAGTTAAGTTTCGGAGAGTAAAATTTGTTTAATTAAATTTCAGTTCTTTTTGAAATTTAGTTTTTAAATAGCTTAGTAGTATGCTTGGTCCCTTCTTTTTGATCTTGCCGTATCTATCTATATTAATAAAAGCTACTTCTTTATCTTTTTTGATAGTAAATGTTTTGCCATTATGGTTAATTTCATCATAGATTTCAACTATAGAGCCTTCAGTATCGTTAGATGTTCTAAATATACTAGCGTCAGCGTTATAAGACGTTATTTCTGTAATGTTAAATTCGCTGTCATATCTAAAAACCATTTCAGAATTATCCTTCGCAAAAACATGTTTACTGGGAAATCCATCAGGTGATTCTTTAACAAATATTATTTTAGAGCCATCTTCTAAATATTTAATCGCTCTTAAGCTTTGGTTTTTATTTTTTCTGATTAAATAACTATCACCGTTAGAAGATTTTAGAAAACCTACTTTATTGCCAGCTGAATCTTGAGTGAATGAGGAGAAGGAGCTTTCATCAGTATCTGCAAAAAGTGTATAAATTTCTTTATCAATAGTATTAAGCATTAAATTATCCTTTATTAAAATTCTAAATCATCTAGTCTTTAAGTCGTTCATTGGATATTAAACCAATGATTTATATTATATAAATAGCCAAGGCTAAGTATAAATTGACATAGACTACTGCATAAATAGCAGTTTCAATGCTGAGGAAGTTTTATTTACTATGAGCTTTTCTTGGCGTAAAATGTTTCCCGCTAGGTCTAGTCGCTTTACCAAAACTTCCACCGAAGCTTTTTTCACGCCTGTCTCCTCTGTCTGAGTGGCGTCTATCGCTATTTCCTGAAAAACTATCGCCTCTGCCAAAACCACCATCTCTACGAAATGGTTTTGATCTACTTCTACCCTTCTCTCTGCTAGAAGGTTCTTCTGGTTTAAATTCGACTCTGTCTTCGACATTTTTAATTTTATCGTCTAGTACTAATTTTAAGAGTATTAATGGAACTAATTCTGGATCTTTACCCTCTAGATCTAATTGACTGAGTAATTGCTTATATTTAGCAAGAGATTTTTCGTCAAAATTCACTTTATGAACAGAATCTCTGATCGTTTCGATTTGTTTAACTTCTAAATCTTTAGCACTAGGGACTGTTCCAGCTTGTATATCTAAATTATTTTTTCTAGCTATACGTTGGATATGATCTAATTCTTTCCCCACTATAAAAGTTAGAGCGAAACCTTCTTTACCAGCTCTCCCCGTTCTACCAATACGGTGAACGTAGTCTTGATCAAATCTCGGTAAATCATAGTTAATTACAGCAGAGAGATTATCAACATCAATGCCTCTTGCTGCAACATCTGTTGCTACTAGAATCTCTACGCTACCATCTTTAAATTCTTCCATGACCTTATCTCTTTTGCGCTGATCCATATCGCCATGAATCGCAGCTGTAGAGAAGTTTTCCTGTACAAGATCTTTAGCAAGCTCATCTACTTTAACTTTAGTGTTACAGAATATTAATGCTGATTTGATTTGATGAAACTGTAAAAGACGTTTAAGAGCTTCGTGTTTTTGAGAACCTTTAATATTGTAATAAAATTGTTTAATCTGTCTGCTCTGTTGATTAGAGCTCATAGTGCTTATGTGCTCAGGGCTTTTCTGATGCTGCTCCATAAGTCTCATTAAATCTTTAGCAAGCGTCGCTGTAAACATTACTGTTTGTCTATTTTTTGGAGTCGCTTCTAATATAACTTCTATATCTTCTCTAAAGCCCATATCGAGCATTTGATCAGCTTCATCTAAAATAACCATTTTTACTTTATCGAGTTTAAGAGTATTTCTGCGTAAATGATCTAATATACGTCCAGCAGTACCGATAACTACATGAGCTTGACCTTTGAGGGCTTTTAACTGAATACTAATATTCTGACCACCGTAAATAGGTAGGATTTTAATTTCTGGTATAAATTTAGTTAATTTGGTAAATTCACCAGCTACTTGAATAACTAATTCTCTAGTAGGGCAGAGTACCAAAATCTGAGTGGATAAACTGCTTGGATCTATAAGTTGTATTGAGGGAATAGCGAAGGCTGCTGTTTTACCAGTACCCGTCTCTGCTTGCCCGATGATATCTTTACCAGTCTGTAATATAGGTATAGCTTTACTTTGAATCGGAGAGGCTAACGAAAACTCCATTTCATCTAATGCCTGAAGTATCTCGTTGCTTAAATTAAGTTCTTTAAAATTTGTCAAGACAATAATCTTAGCAGCTATTTACCTTTTTTGCTTACTATTTAATAATATCTGTCTTTATGCCTTGATCGGGGTCGAAAAATACTACTTCAAGCATTTTTCAGTGGCTTGCTTAACTAAAAGTTAATTATGAGATGGTAAGAACCTGAGAAGTAAAGAGAGGGCGCTGATATGTCAGTAGAGTTGAGTGATGTGAAAGCTAGGTATATTTCGGAAAAGTTTACTTTGAAACCAGCAGATAATGATGCTGATGAAGGAGAGGTTCTTTCTGATTCGCAGCAAGGTCTATTTCAATCCAAATTAGACTTTATTAGGTCTATTGGTTCTGATGATAATTCTCGGGAAGGTTCTGGTTCTCAAGATCGAAATACTAATGAGGTAGGATCTAATGATATTAAAGTTCAAGATCAAACCATAGCAGCCTTTACTGGCTTGGAAGCTAATATAGCTCAAAAACCACTGATTATCAATAGTGCGACTATTGCTGGTTTAGGAGAGATGTATCCTCATAATGATGGAGTTTCTGATTTACAGGCATCTTTAACTGAAACTATTAACTCTGGCAGAAAAATCGAAGACATGCCAGAAGAAATTAAAGACCAACTGAAATTAATTTTTAACCCAAAGTAAGAGCGTATAGCGGAACTCCAATTTCTGCGTTTTCGCCCGCCTTTTTGAGCTATTTGAAATAAATCTTAAGAAATGATATAATGTAAATACTAATGAGCTCTGGTCTCAAGATCACGGATTTTCTGTCTCGTGTTCGCGATGTAGTTACTACGGATGCGGGGGCGGAGGTTTTCGATCGTCTAGTAAAAGTTCTTTCTCAGCCCTTAGATCCTGCTTATAAACAAAAACTTAAAACTAGATTACACAGAGAAGTTCATAATGATTCTGATAGGGCTCCTCCAAATGAACCTCTTAATGAGAAGATAAAGGAATTTTTTTCAATCGGAGACGTAGTTTCCTTACTCGGTGTCGCTCTTTTAAATTTCCAATCTAAACTCTCTAAATCATCTAAAGGTGGTTTAGTCGACGGAGCTTTTAAAAATTTAGCTTTAGCTATGACTTTTTTAGGCAGTCCTATAGCTTTATTCGGTAGAGCGACTGGTAAAAGACAAGAAGGTGCTTTAGGAAAGGATTTAATGGGTGAATATAGCTTACAGCAGGCTCAATATAAGGGTTTTGATATTCTTAGTGATTATAAACCTGAGGAAATTAATAATCTAATTAGTTCAGCCGGGAAATTAGCTAGAACTTTAGACTATGAAGATCATGTAAACCCCGAGATTCACTCAAGGCATCTTAAGGATTCAGCTGATGATAGTAGGGGAAATAAGGCTGGAGGCTTATTTTGTGGTGCGCCAGGTACGGGTAAGACAGCTGGAGTAGAGTTAATACTTGGTAAGTGGGCTGAGATGATGAAAGCTAAAGGCTTTGAGCCTGTTATAGTGGGGCTGAATTTAGCTAATTTCAATAAATTTTTAAAAGAAACGCAGAGACTTAAAGATAGCGCTATAGAATCCATAAACGCTCTCGCTGGCGGGGAACAGAAATTATTTTCTTCTGCTAAGGATAATCAAGGTTTAACTATTTTTGAAGTTTTAATTAGTCAAATAGAAAAAAAATCTAGAGAAGTGGCTAAGCATAATAAAGAGCATCCTGAAAATAAGCAGAAACTTTTCTTTGTGGTAGATGAATTTGATAAGGTACTTGATTTAAAAGACCTTCAGGGAGCTGATCGAAATAGACTTAAAAATGCTATTTTACGTTTGAATCAGATTTTTGAAGATCACAATATTTTACTTACGAGTAATACTTCTCTGAAGCAGATGGTGACACAATTAAAGGATATAGTCGGTGATGAAGCTGTTTGGAAGCCATTTGAAAGTAGGTTGAATTCGAATCATGTTTCTGTAGATGAGCCTTCGACAAAAGTACAGGCGAAAATCTTTGTAGGCAAGATATTACATGATCACTATGATGCTATTGACTGGCAGGCTTTTAAAATAAAGCCTACAAAAGTCTTTGATTTAGATAAGACATTACTAGCCGATGCTATTCATGAAGATATTTTAAAACCTCTAAATAGTTCCTATAATGGGCGTGAACTAAATAATATCGCTCTAGATATTAAACCACGTCTTCTACATGCGGCAATTAAAGAGCGTATACAGAAAAAAGGTCTAGGAATATCTGACCAAAGCTGGTCTAGTATGAGCGATATGGAAAAAATAGCTGTTACTAAGGTGAAAATCACTCCAGATTTATTAAAAGAACTTTTAACGACTAAGCATGAAATTATGAATGGTAAGCATGATCCTAATCTAGGACAGGCTTATTCGATAGTCGAAGCTTATGCTGATTTAATGTCTAAGGATAAAGCTTTTATTGACTCTGTTCGAGGTAATAAAAGTGATAATATTTTCTCTCTTATAAGTACTTTCTATAATAAGGAAAACGGCATTGCGAAAGATGTTTACTCTGCTAAATCAGCAGTCTTAGTGGGAGATAAAATATTTCACCATAAAATTATTCATGAAAAGGCAGATCTGCACAAGTCTTTAGCTGAAGATAAACTTAGAATTGAGTTTACAGAAGCTTTAATCGATCAAAAAAATCTATCTGTTTCTAAAACTAATGAAGCGAATGTTAAATTCGCACCTGCTAAATTTACTTTAGATATTAGTCCTAATAAATTCTCCTCTTATTTTACGCCTAAATTAAACTCAATTTTAGAAACACCAGTAGATAAAACTATGAATAATATAGTTAGTACTTTTCAGTCTTTACTAAAAGGAGGAGAGTCTGGGAATGGCTCAGCAGGCGGAACAGAAGCCTTGATTAATAATACTGTGAATAAATTCTTGCAAGCGGCTATGAAATAGAGGCTTCACTTAAACCTTTCTGACTAGCTTTTAAATATGTAATTTCCAGATATTTAATTATTTCTTCTGCGACATCTACTCTTGTAGACTCTTCAATGCCCTCAAGACCAGGAGAGGAATTGACTTCCATAATTAATGGTCCTCGACTGGATTGAAGCATATCTACACCAGCCACTCCTAGTCCAAGTGCTTTAGCAGCTTTAATTGCAGTAATCTCTTCTTCTGCATTTAATTCTATGGCTGTTGAGCTGCCACCTTGATGTAGGTTGGATCTAAACTCACCCTCCGCTCCTTGTCTCTTCATTGCAGCTACTACTTTACCGTTGACGACTATGGCTCTAATATCAGCACCAGCAGCTTCTTGGATAAATTCTTGAATTAATATATTCGTCTTTAGAGAAGAGAATGCTTCTATAACTGATTTTGCGGCGGCTTTAGTCTCTGCTAAAACTACTCCTAGTCCCTGAGTGCCTTCTAGTAATTTTATGACGAGCGGTGTACCCCCAACTCTAGCTATAAGTTCAGGTATTTCTTGCTTTTTAGGGAACTTTGCGAAGACGGTTTTAGGGATTCCTAAGTTCATCATAGAAAAAAATTGTTGGGATTTTAATTTATCGCGAGATAATTCTATAGCCTGTGCTGAAGCAGTGCTGAGTACTCCTTGCATTTCAAACTGCCTTACCACGGCAGTTCCAAACATAGTTACAGAAGCACCGATTCTAGGGATAATCGCATCTACATCTCTTAGAAGATTACCAGGGTAATAAATCTGTGGCTTTTCACTCTCCATCATTAAGCAGCATTTAGTATGATCAATGATTACTACTTGATGGCCTAGTCTTTCAGCAGCTGCTTTTAAACTCTGAGTAGAGTAAAGACTTCTTTTCCGAGATAGAATAGCTATTTTCATTTACTCTTCTTTACTTTAACTATTTTATAATTAGAATGCTCGGATTTTAAAGAGAGATCGTATAAAGTCACATCGACTAAAAACCCTTTATTTAAAAATTTTCTACCAAGCAAGACTGGATGTTTCATTTCACTGCGATCAGTAAGTGAAAATTCGGTGTCAAAGCTTTTACCAAAAAGTTCAATCTTGGTCTTAATGATGTAACTTATTCTAGAGCTGCCATTTGAGCTTTTAATAATTTTTTGTTTAAAGTCCTTTACTTTAAGAGTTTTCTTCTCATAGAGAGGATGGCTAGGATCTAATAATTCAAATTTAAGATTGAGCTTACCAGTGCTTTTTGATTTGATCACCCTGATTTTATGACAGTGAATAGATGAAGTGAAAGCTCCAGTATCTATTTTTGCTTTGATAAGCTTAAAACCAAACTCAGGGAACGAGACATGCTCGCTTCTACCAATAATGATTTTATCTTTTTTGCTCATCTAGCAAACTGTTGTTCAAACCTACCGATAATTTTCCCAAGTAATTTGTAAGTTAGTTTAAACTCTCTTTGAGCTTTTTTAATTTCTTTAGAAATCATGCTCTGTTCATTAGAAGATAAGCTAACTACTTTTTCTTTTTTTAGTTTATTTAGTTTAGAAAACTGATTTTCTACGTTACCTGAAAGTTTAGTTACTATTCTGATCATAAAATGCTCACGAGCAGAATTAGCTGTTTTGAAAATGTTTCTGAAATTCTTCGTCATCATTATGGCTTGTTTTTTAATAAT
>RFQS01000084.1 GCA_009924885.1 Pseudomonadota bacterium
AAAAAGATGCAAGAGAATTTTAAAAAAGCAAGAATCATTCTTCGAGAAGAGGGCATCCAGAAATCAATAAGAGCTATCAATGGTTGTATATATGGCAAAGAAATTAAAATTTTAAATAACAATGTAGATCCAGACATGAATTATGAGAAAATTTCTGGACAAGCTTTCTGGGAGCTTATTTCAGGAGACGTGAATTTATATAAGAAAATTATCAAACCGATGGAACTGCGAGCTAAACAGAATTCAGATAAACTAGATGTTTTATATACACAAAAAGTCAATGGTTTTACAGATGACTTTTCAGCAAGTTTTTGCACTAATAACCTAATAGATTGGGAAAAACTACTAGATTTTATTTCAAAAAATAAATCATGATGATTCGTAATCTATCAGCACTCCAGACCCAAACTCCAAAAAACCTAAGCACATTTTAGACTTCAACTCCAAAACACCCAAAAACTGGGTAAAATATTAATATTCAAGAAAGTATTTTAAAACCATGGATATAAAAAGAGAAGTACAAATAGATAAGCTTCTAAAGAAAGGCAAAGCCTTACTAATCTATGGTGCAAGGCAGGTTGGAAAAACTACTTTAGTTAAAAACTTTCTTCTCAAGAATAAATCTAAATTCAGGCAGCATACTGGAGAAGATATTCAGCTACAGATTTTATTTAAAGACCTTTCAATAGCTGACTTAGACGAGTTTGTGGAAAATTTAGAAATTCTCATTATAGATGAGGCTCAAATTCTAGAGAATCTCGGCAGAGGAATTAAATTAATTTTAGATAGAAACCCAAAGCTAGCAGTAATATTAACAGGTTCATCTTCATTTGAATTAGCAAATCAGCTCAGCGAACCACTAACTGGCAGGAAAAAAACTCAGTGCCTCTTACCTCTTAGTATTAAAGAGCTTTCTCTTCATTATGAAAAATATGAAGTTAAACATAAACTAGAAGAATTATTACTCTATGGCTCATATCCAGAAATCATTACCACTGAAAATAAGCATGAGAAGAGAGAACTAATCCTTGAGATAGCTAACAGCTATTTATTTAAAGATATTCTGAGTTTTTTAAATCTAAAAAAAGCTGATGTACTTTATAAATTAACAAAATTACTTGCTTATCAAATCAGCTCAGAAGTGAATGTTAATGAGCTTGCGAGTAACTTACAAGTCGATAATAAAACTATTACTCATTACCTAGATATATTAGAAAAATCCTTTGTTATAAAAATGATTCCAGCCTTCAACAGTAATCAGAGAAACGAAATCAAAAAATCTAAAAAGATATATTTCTTAGATCTCGGCATTAGAAATGCTTTAATAAACCAATTTC
Source organism: Pseudomonadota bacterium (assembly GCA_009924885.1). GTDB lineage: Bacteria > Cyanobacteriota > Vampirovibrionia > LMEP-6097 > LMEP-6097 > LMEP-6097. The sequence goes on from RFQS01000084.1 coordinate 1,338, forward strand.
AAGATATAGAGCTGAGAAATGATAAAGGCGCATTATGGGAAAATTTCGTTTTTCTGGAACTCTATAAGCGAATCGAATACGACAGAAGTTTTAAAACTATCTATTTCTGGCGCACCCATGAACAGCAGGAAATAGATTTTATCCTAGAAGCAGATGGTTTACTAGAGCTCTATGAAGCGAAATTTAATGCTAAAAAAAGCACGAAGATCCCGCCACAGTGGCTTAAACATTATCCAGAATTTCAAGAATTAAAGCTTATTCATACTGGGAATTTTATGGATTATTTTACTAAATTAGATACCTAATAAAAACCATTATAAATACAACCCCTCTAAAAACTCTTTCGCGACACAGATCTTAACTTCAGACTCGATTCTAGATTTACCCATATTTTTCACTACCTGAAAAGCCTTATAACCATAATGCTCTTTAAAATTTAAAAGGCTTTTAGAAATATTTTTATCACTTAATTTCGCTTCTAAAATATACTCTAGCTCACCCTTATTAGCCACCGCGAAATCGACTTCCAGCCCATCTTTTGTCCTAAGATAATGTAATTCTTTTTCTTCTGCAAGATAATCATTCTCAGCATAAATACTTTTAAGTAAACCATTAACATGTTGCTGCCTCCACCTGCTTGCTTCTAAATCATCATCCACTAGAAACGGTTCAGGGAAACCACTTCTAAGCATTAACTGACCTAAAGAGACGGTCTCATTTATCTTCCTAAACTCCGCTAAAGAAAAAGGCATTAACCTATGCCTAAAATACCTACCAGCTAGTGAGTCACCTAACTTATCGAAGACCTCTAACCTTGCACTACCAGTAACTAATATGCGTGTTCCACTTTCTTTAGTATCGAAAACACCTTTAATAAAATTTTTCCATTCTGGTTTTTTATGCAGCTCATCAAAAATAATCAAATCTAAATCCCTGTCCCAGATTTCGACTTTTTCTCAAGCCATTGCAAATTAGTCGCGACTTTTTTGCAATTTAATGCAAATTAGTCATTTCATTCACTAAAAAATCACAAGGTCATTTCCCCTCAAACTTGCTAAAATAGCTAACCAATATGTCTAAAACTCTCTTCGATAAAGTCTGGGATGCACACGTAGTGGAAGCACTTCCTGGAGATAATTACCTGATATTCATGGATAGAATAGTGGCTCACGAGATCACTACACCACAGGGTGCGATTCAAATCGATGAAGAGTTCGCGGGCAGAATTTTTGATGCTAATCGTATTTTAGCGATTAATGACCATGTCGCTCCAGCAAAAGATACAGCTACAGCGATTCAGGCAAGCGTACTTAGAAAATGGGCTAAAAAGCACGGTATAAGACATTTTGATATCGGCGAAAATGGTATCTGCCACGTAGTCGCCCCAGAAAGAGGCTATGTTCAGCCAGGGATGACGCTTTGTTGTGGCGATAGCCACACCTGCACGAATGGAGCTTTCGCTTGTTTCGCTCTAGGAATCGGGACTACTGCTAATGCTGGAGCTATGCTCTCTCAGTGCCTATTACTGAAAAAACCTAAAGTTATGCAGATTAACCTTACGGGAAAACGCCGTCAGGGAGTTTATGCTAAGGATATTATTCTAGCTATTATTAATAAAATCACTTTTAAAGGTGGCACTGGCTTCGTTCTAGAATACACTGGTGATGCTATCGCTGACCTAGACATGGAAGAACGCATGACTATCTGTAATATGGCTATAGAAGCTGGTGCTACTAGTGGCATGATAGCTGCTGACGAAGTGACTTTCGAATATTTAAGAGGTAAAGAACAGATCACTAAAGATTCTGCTGAGTTTGATGCACTAAAAGCTAAATGGTCTAAGTTCACTCCAGATGCGGGTGCTACTTATGATGAAGTGGTGGAAATAGATGTTTCTGCACTAAAACCTACAGTTACTTGGGGAATTAATCCTGGTGAATCTAGCAGTTTCGATGGCGTAGTGCCTGCTGATGCAGATCCTAAGGCTTTAGAATATATGGGGCTTAAAGCTGGAGATAAATTAGCTGACCTAGATATAGACCAAGCCTTTATCGGTAGCTGTACTAACGCTAGAATTTCCGATCTTAGAATCGCAGCGAGTATTTTAAAAGGTCATAAAGTTTCTATCCCGACTATTATTACTCCAGGTTCTCAAGAAGTTAAGCGCCAAGCGGAACGTGAAGGATTACATGAAATATTTCAAGATGCTGGAGCACTCTGGACTCATGCTAGCTGCGGACCTTGCCTAGGAATGAGCATGGGCGTAGTAGCACCACAGGAAAGATGCATTTCTAGTACTAACCGTAATTTCCCAGGACGCATGGGTGCTGGAGCGAGAACGCATCTAGCTAGCCCTGCGATAGTCGCTGCGACAGCGATTAAGGGTAGGATTACTTCGCCTGAGCTGTTACTCGCTGGGGTGTAAGAAGCTAGCTTGGATTTAAGTTTCGCGATAAATCAAATTAGTAATAATTATGTAGCCATAGCTGGCTTGGGTCTTGATACTTATCTCTTTACTTTATGCTCTTTAGATAAACTAGATGTTAGTTACAGTCCTTCTTTTTCATTGAATGGTGAAGTTAGTAAACAAGAATATTCTATAGACCTTACTCAAAAAGCTAAACTCAAACAAAGACAAGCAAATCTTCTTTTACTACAAATCATTAGTGGTTTAGAAGTCGCTTTAATGCAGGCTTGTATTGTTACAAAATTCATCGAAAAACATCTTGAGAAACCTTTATCCAATGATGAGCTTGAAAATCATGATAGAGAATATCTGAAAAAACCTTGGGGAGAGCTTTGGAGAAGCTTAGAAAAGTCTTTTTTACTTAAAGACCTAAGTGAAGATAACGATTTTAAAAAATATTTTACTGAAATTAAAAATCATGCAGACAAATTATATAAATCTAGAAACGCTTTAATGCACAGAGGTGGCGTAGTAGCAGAGCAGGATATATACCCTAAGAATGCAGAATCCCTAGAAATCTCTTACCGTAAATTAATTTTTAGCTCGCAAGGTACGGAAACGGGTCAATCATATAATCTTCAAGAAATGATAGCTAATGGAACCCCATTTTCTGGACCATTTAATATTATGGTTAAACATGAAACAATCACTGCAAAACAATTTAAAGTAGGCGATCAAATAAACTTTGCAGACCAAGATCTAAATTCTATTTATGTAACCTTTCTGATGTTTACAGTAATTTTACAAAATCGGATCACCACTATCATTACTACTCTTGATTTCATTCAAATTATCATTAATAGTAAAAAACTAAACGAAAGTATACTTTAAAATAGTACAACTAAACTAAAATATACTTTAAAATAGTTCTAAGTTGTGGAATATATAATTTGGCTTATCCACTAAATAAAAGATAGACTTATGTTCCCTAGAGAATTCTGGATCAAAAAAATACAAGAAGCTTGGAGGCTGAGATCTATCATCTGGCTAGTCGGCGTAAGGCGTATAGGTAAAACCACCTTAGTAAAATCATTATCCGAGGCTCATAAAGCGGGCAAAAACGCAGAAAATGGAGTTGAGCATCGCTCTCTTCTGTATTATGACTGTGAGTTAAAAAGAAACCGTGATCTTATTGAAAGCGATGTAGAAGAATTTTGGCAGGGGAAAGAAAATAAGATCGTCATTTTAGATGAAATTCATCGTTTAGAAAATCCTTCTGAAGTTCTGAAAATAGCTGCTGATCATTATCCTAAGGTTAAAGTAATAGCTACAGGTTCATCTACTTTAGCTGCTAGTAAAAAATTTAAAGACACTTTAAGTGGACGAAAAATCGTCATAGAGCTAAGACCATTAATAGAAGCCGATCTTCTTGCTTTTGCTCAGAATAAAAATCCCAAGATTATAAATGAGGACGACGAAAACGCAGAAATTGGAGTTCGGCAACAGTGCCATAATGCACTTTTGGAAAAACGTTTTCTCTACGGTGGCATGCCCGAGAATTATCTCAGTGACGAGCTGCCTGAATATGCCTTTGAGGAATGGATTGACTCTTACTGGTCTAAAGATATTCAAGAACTTTATGAGCTGCGTAGTAAATTTGCTTTTCAGAAATTTATGGAATTACTCTTTATACAGAGTGGCGGAATCTTTGAAGCTAGTAAATTTGCCACTGACTGTAAAGTTAGTAGTCCGACTATCAGTAATTTTTTACACGTACTAGAAGAAACTTTTGTTATAGATGTTCTTCGTCCTTATCATAAACGAAAAAACTCTGAAATCGTTTCAGCACCTAAGGTTTATGCCTTTGACACTGGACTTGCTTGTTATTTAAAAGGCTGGTCATCACTCAGGAACGAGGATTTAGGTATATTCTGGGAACACTTCGTTTTAAATGAATTCAAAGCTCAGCTCCAAAACAATGCAGACATACTATACTGGCGAAACAAAAAAAAGCAAGAAGTCGACTTTATAATCAAGAAAAAACGCTCACAGACTGTTATAGCTATAGAAACTAAATGGCAAGCTAAAAATTTCAACCCAGATAATCTACAAGCTTTTCGTGAACTACATCCAGAAGGAGAGAATTTCCTTATCGCAAATGATATCCAAAAATCGTATACAAAAAACTATACTAACCTAAAAGTAAAATTCATTAGTTTAAGAGAATTTATTTCGCAGATTACTCTTGGCACTGCACACTAAAAAATAAATCTAAATTCTTAGCAATAAAAGCAAAAGCCCTAGAAGCCTTTCTATTACCAATATTAGTAAGCATTAAAAAAGTATGGCCATCACTATCTCTTCTGACAACCAAAAACCATCTGAACCCATGTGATTAAACACTGTTGCACCAATGGCTCCTTAATTTATCCTAGCATTCAAAGACTATTCTTAGTTTTACTCTATCTACAATAGATTAAATAAGGGTATAATTCTATTGTTAATAGAGTAAATAATACAATTACTCTATTAACAATAGAATAAATATGGTCTTCAAAGTCAACGATATCAAAGAATTATTAGTATTGCAGATGAAAAGATTCTGCTCGGCAGAATTAAACGTCATCAGAGAAGATGCCCTTAAATTAGTAGAAAAACACGTGAAAGCCCCTCAAGCAGTGGTTATCAGTGGCTTAAGAAGAGCGGGGAAATCCACATTTCTGCATCAGATCGCCCATAAATACTATGAAAAGAATGCCTACTACTATATTAATTTTGATGATGATAGATTTTCAGACTTCACTGCTAGTGACTTTAACGCATTACTAGAAATTTTAATCGAACTATTTTCAGAAAGAAAAGTAATCTTTTTCGATGAAATCCAAAACATTGATAAGTGGGAAACTTTCTGTAGAAGACTTATAGACAATGGTTTTAAACTATATATCACTGGATCTAATGCTTCTTTACTCAGTAAAGAGCTTGGTACTAGACTGACAGGGCGTTATTTTCCATTAGAGCTTTTTCCTTTTAGCTTCGAGGAGTTTTTACGTTATCGAAAAATCGATATTAAAGAGATACTGAAAGAAAATAAAAATGTCTTGGATACTAAGACACGAGCCTTATTAAAAAATAAGCTTAAGGAATATATTTTAAAAGGCTCTATTCCAGAGGCTTTAAGGTACCCAGAATTACCTGTACTAAAAAGTCTCTACCGAGACATTCTCTATAGAGATATAGCTACACGTTACAGAATAGAAGCTGATAAAACCCTGCGTGAGCTTTCTCTGCGAGTTTTCACTGATATTACTAGTCCTATACAGTTTTCTAAAATTAAACAGCAGCTCGGTATCGGTAATGTAACGACTGTCACTAATTACATTTCATATTTAGAAAACTCTTGGCTGATTTTTTCTATAAACATTTTCGATATTTCGATTAAAAGGCAGCAAATCGCCCCTAAAAAAATCTATGCAATAGATACAGGTCTCATCCATGAGATAACCTTTAAATTTAAAGAAAAACAGGGGGTCCTGTTAGAGAATCTGGTTTTTCTACATCTGCGTAAAAAATATCAAGAGGTTTTTTACTATAAAACTAAATCTAACTATGAAGTAGATTTTTTCATTCCCGAAGCAGCTTTGCTAGTGCAGGTTTCTTATGATATCTCAGATTTAGAGACTAAGGAAAGGGAAATCAGATCACTAATAGAAGCTAAATCCGAATTAGAAGCAGATAAAAAATTTAAAATTAAAAAGCTCTTAGTAATAAACTTCGAGCTTAAAGATCTGGAGAAAATCCAAAAAAATACTATAGAGATTATCCCAGCTTATGAGTTTTTACTTTCCTAATGAGCCTTAATTATATGCTAGAGTTTTACATGTAATACATAATACGTTTTATGATTATTAATTAACAAAGATGTTTATTACACTTCCTTGGAATCGCAAGCATATAACAACTCAAACTAATACTGTGACTGATCGCAAGGCTTCTCAGAGCACTGGTGGGCAGCCGGCTTCAGCAACAACAGATATTCAACCTAACACTGCAACTCAACAAGACAATTCTTCACCAAGCACCAGTCGCAGCCCTCAAACCCAATCTCTATCAGAACCACAACAAGACTTTAACTGGCAAACTGTCGATTTAGAAAGTTTAAAAACTACTGGAATACTCTCCACCGAAACTAAAAAAGTCGCGGGTAAAGATATCACTATACAAAACTTCTCCCTGAGTGATAAATCGGCCAAAGTAAGTATCAGCCCTGAATTAGGAGCAAATGTATTAGGCCTAGAATTAGCAGGTGAAAAAGTTATCAGCTCACCCGTCTTGGAGGGCAAAGCCAAAGGCAGTAATGTAAGTGAAATGGAAGGTATGCCTTTAATCAGCCCGCCTAACAGAACTAATAAAAGTGAAATTTATTATCCTGACGCTAAAGGCAAAATACAGAAAATTAAACTAGCAAATCACTGGTGGAACTGGAATAAAAAGTTTGAGTTTAATCAAGGAAACATGATCCATGGCAGGATGCATAAAGAGAAATGGTCTTTAAAAGAAGCTGCTACTAACAATGCTGGCGATCTTCAGCTTACTTATAATTTTAATACTAAAGATGATCCTATTTTAAGTAAGAAACTCGGCTTTGCCGAGTTCTCTATGACCTACACTATAAGTAAAAATCCTGAAACTGGTGTCCCAGCTTTAAAGACAGAAGTCACTGTAACCAATACTGGAGATAAAAAATCTCCAAATGGTGGTCTGTATCCATTAGTAGGACTGGGTTTCCATCCATATTTCAATGTCGATAAAGAAGCTAGCTTTACTGCACCAGTAAAAGAAAAACTAGAACTAGGTGAAAAGCTTATAGCGACTGGGAAATTAGAAGATGCTAGTAAGGATTCTATAAATACTGGCAGAAAAGCTTCTAAGAAAGATGGGGCAATAGATGCTACTTACACAGCCAAGCCTAGTCCACAAGGTGAAGCAAGATCCACTATCACTCAAGGAAATGGCACGAAGATACATATAGACCAAAGCCGTGAAATGGGCTTCATAACTGTCTTTAACGGCGAAACAGATAAGAAAACTGGTCAGAATAAGCTCTGCATAGAACCTCTTAGCTGTGCGCCTAATGCTAGTGAATTACAGTTTAAGAATAAAGCAAGCACGGGCGGAACGGCATTAAAACCTAATGCCATAACTTTAAAACCAGAAGAAAGCCACCGAGCTAGTTTTACTATTAGTCTAGAAAAAAACTTGACTTAACGCATTTATTAAATTAAGGGCACTATTACCTAATGGGACTGTTGCCAGCCCCAACAAGTAAATACCGATAGATATTTACACTAAGAATCTTTGCTGGACTTGGTTTTGGTGATAAAATCAATGAAGATA
>RFQS01000085.1 GCA_009924885.1 Pseudomonadota bacterium
AGACTACTTTCTCTCAACAGCTCTAGTTAAGCACAATACCCTTACAAAGGCCAGAGTTAAATCACTATCTTTATTTTTTCTTTAGGAATTTTTGCTGTGAAATTTTAGTAATATTGTATTATCTTGAACTACAATATTGTTAATTCAAATAATAAACCTTGGACACTGGGGGAATATCTAGGTGGATTGCGTTATGAGTCTTTTGATTTAGGTAAGCGAAATACTAACTTTAGGTACTGATGTGATTAATTTTAGAGACTCTAGTCATCCATTGTCTGAGAACAAGCTTTACTTGCAGAGAGGAGGGGGAACGGTTAATCCAAAAATATCTGAAAAACTAAAAGAATTTCATGAACTTTATTCTTTCGGTAGTCTTGGTTATGAGGGTGCTGATGTTCATGATTGCGGTCATTTGCTAACTGGCTTTAAACCTGATAGTCGAGGAGAAGCTCAGCAGGTTGTTTTTGATATGTATTTCCAGCATATGTTAAGAGGTCTTATGGCAAATGAGACTTTGGCTATTTCTCTTCAGCCAAATTTCAAGCTTGCAAGGCTTGCCTCTTCTTATATGTCATTGAATTCTGATTTAGATGAGATGCGAAAAGCAAGGTTCCCTTTGATTAATATGCTAAGCTCCGGACCTCGCATTAAGGACATTTATAAATCAATGATTAATAAGCTGGATAAAGAACAAGAACTTACACATAACTTATATAAACAGGTTGCTAACGTATTTCTTAATAAATGGACTTTCCCAGATGGGCATGATGCGAAGCTTGTTGATAAATCATTTCGAGATATTCAAAGTTTTTTAAAGCGTAGGGAATTACTAGTTTTCTCTCAAAAACTTCCTCTGGCAGAAGACTTGCAGCAACATTGGCTCAAGGATAAGGAGATCGAAGATATCGCTAATTATGCTCAGTTCTGTGCTTTAAAATGCAAGGGGAATTTAGCAGATTTAAGCCCAGAAGAAAAAAATAAAACTATTCAGCAGGTTATGGATGAGAATGGTTATTTCAATATGGAATTATTAGAGAGATCTACTGGATTAGAAACTGATAATGAATTAAAACTACCGACATATAAAGAATGGCGTGGGATGCTTCGTAAGCAGCCAGATATAAATTATGATGAGCTAATCACAAAAGCTACTCAGTCTATAAAAGCCAAGAGCTAATTTCCTAAGAACCCCTCACAAACTTAACATTCTGCTCAGAATTCTTAAGTAAATGCTGAAGCTCAAGCCCATTATTACTTAATTTAAAATATTCGGCGAAAGTCGAGGTCGTCGTAACTATATTACTGTTACCTTCTTTTTTTCTTTTTATCAGATTTAACTGTTCTAATTCTTTTAAATGCTCATAGACATTAGAACCACGTAATTCCATAAGGTCTTTCTGGTAAATGGGTTCTTTTAAAGCTATAGTTGAAAGCGTTCTCAGGCATGATGTTTTGAGTTCAAAGTTTAAAACTTCGTCACTAAGATCAGAGTAGTCATCTTTTACTCGCATAATATAACCTTTAGTCGTATCTATGGCAAGAGCTGTATATCGAGTCTCATATTCAGATAAAAGCTGACTGATAGCTGATCTCACGAGATTCGTATCTGTGCCGATACGCTCTGCGATTTCCTTAGAGGAGACGGGTTCAGTAGTTAGAAATAAAATCGCTTCTACCTTGTTGCGAAGGTCTGAGGTATTTTTAGTTTCTGCTATTGCATTAACAGGGGATTCATCTTTCAGGTTCATATAGCCACAGCTCCCCATAAAAATCCTGTTGGATAATTTTAACGTTATTTTCGTGTGCAAGGAAAAGCACTACTAGAAAGGCATTAGACCATGACTGCAAAAAACCACAGAGCCTAGAGAATTTAATACCATTACCATTTAGAAGATATTCTTTCAGATAGACTTTACTTTTATTTATAGCTTCCTCGATATTCTCTGCGTGAGTGAGTTCTAGCATATCATCTGACTCGATCTCAGGCTCTATGAAAATATCCATATCCATGAACTGGCTTAAATCGAAGCTTCTTCTTTTTCTTTTCTCATCCTCTTCCTGAGCGTCTCTTAGGGCTAAGAGTAGATCTTCTAGTTTTATGGGGCGGTAGCGAGCTTTTTTATTTATACTTTTACGCACTATCGCTGTATCTAGGGCTCCGAGCTGAATTTCTTGTAAATTGAAATCCATCAGTTCTTGTTCTAGGAGGTAGTCTTCATCATCTTCTCTGCCGATATTCAGTGCTGAAGCAGCTTGCATGGAAAGAATATCACTTTTCATTCTTAGTAAAGTAGAAGCGAAGAATATAGCTTTGCCAGCTTCTTTTAAATTATTCGTGATGGAGCTTTGGATACGACTTAGGTATTTTTCTGTAACTACTTCTAGGTCTACATCCCACGGATCTATTTCGCCATTCTGAGCCATTTCTACTAAGATTTCTAGGCTTGGTTCCTCTGAACTTAACTCCTTGAGCTTGTTATATTCATTACTAGTCTCTATGCTACTAATTCTTTTTCCTCTTTTTGGATATTCTGCATGCCGATTACAGTACTAAAGCCTTTTTTATTCAGTGAAACGCCGATGGCTCTATCTGATTTTTCTAACATTGGGCGTCTGTGGCTGACTACTAAGAACTGAGTGTCTTTAGCGTTACTTTGAATTTTTTCAGCAAGTCTATCTACGTTTACTCCATCTAGAGCTGAGTCTACTTCATCGAAAGCATAGAATGGTGCTGGATTGCACTGCTGAAGAGCGAATAGGAAGCTTAAAGCTGTAAGAGATTTTTCCCCACCACTCATGGCTTCTAGCCTCTGCATCTTTTTACCTCTAGGTTGTGCTTTAATAATCAGACCACCTTTGAAAATATCTTCTGGATCTTCAAGAATGAGCTGCCCTTGCCCGAATGAGAGATTTGCGAAAATATCCATAAAGTAACCGTTAATTTCTTCAAAGTTCGCTTTAAAGGCTGTTAGCTTCTGTTCATTATAGCTATCGGCTTTATTAATGAGCATGGTACGCTCTTCAGCTAGTGATTGCTGTTTATTTTCGATTTCAGTTTCACGGCTTTTAACTTCTTCGTATTCTTCTATAGCCCTCATATTGATTGGCTCCATCGCTGTCATGTCTCTTTCGATTTTATTTAACTGTTTCTGCAAAGCCTGTAAATCTTCTTCACTAAGCTCTTCCGGGATATTCTCTTCTGTCTGTGAATCCATTTGAGCTTGCCATTCTGCTTCTAACTGTTCTAGGTGAAGCTTAATTTCTGTAGATTTTTTACGAGATTCTACTAATTTAATCGCTGTAGATTCAATTAAACTAGTTATCTCCCCTTTTCTTTGAGTAAGTCTCAGTAGCTCATCTGAAAAGACTTTACGCTTTTCACTTAGATCTGCGATGCTTAATTTTATGCTATCTATTTCACTTTGGATAATAGATATTTCTTTAAAGAGCTTTTCCTTATTTGCTTGGTGAAGCGGGACTTCGGTTTTTAATTTTTCTAATTCGCTGTTAGCCGTTTCCAGCCTGAGACTGGATTTGAGGATATTTTCTTCATTGTATTTTTGTTCTATCTCTAAGCGGTTCTCTTCATTAAGAAGATTGCTAAGCATTGTCTGGTAGCGCTTAATCTCGACTTCTATTTCTCTGGATTCTTCCATTAAAGCTCCTAGACCAGTGTCTTTTAAAACGTCTGCTATCTCTTCCATACTCTTATTGAGTAATTCGATTTTAGTTTCTTCTGCGCTGATGGATTTATCTATAGTCTCTATCTTCAGTTCTATCTCGTTGAGCTCTGTTGCAAATTTAGTGAGACTGGATTTCTCTTTTTCATAGCGATTTTTATTATTTTCTAATTGCACCGAATTTATATTTGAGCTTGCTGATTTTTCGCTGTAATCAGCTCTGAGAGACTCTACCTTTAATCTAGCTTCCTCTATTTGTTTTTCAAGGTCTTTATGTTCCTGACCTAACTGGGTAATGAAGTTCTGTAAATCGATACGAGAATTTTCCAGTTTTTGTTTTTCGTGAGCACTATTCGCACCGAAGTGTACACTACTCTTTAAAGCTGAACCACCAGACATAGCTCCGCTTCGCTCGACGATATCACCGTCTAAGGTAACCATGCGATATCTACCGATAAGTTTTCTTGCAATTTCTATGTTCTTGACTACTAAAGTGTTTGAGAAGGCATAGGCGAAGGCATCTTTATATTCATCTTTAAAACTTACTAGGTTTATTGCCCAGTTAATAATACCTGGCATGGTCGGTGTTGGTAGATCCTGAGCTGCACTGAGCTTATTTAGAGGTAAGAAAGTAGCTCTACCAAGGTTATTCTGTCTAAGGAAATTTATACAGTCTTGACCTACATAGTCATCGTCTACGACTACGCTTCTAAGCCTAGCTCCAGCAGAAGTTTCTAGCGCCATTTTATATTCATCTTCTACTACTCCTAATTGGGCTAATGTTCCATGAACGCCATCTATGTTTAATACTGCCTCTACTGCTTTACCATAGCCTGCGGCATTCGCTGCAAGTTCTTGACCTTCGATTTGGTTTAACTGCTTTTCGATTTTCTTTAATTTATCTTGCTGCTTATAGATTTCTTCTTGCGTGTCACGTTGCTCGTCTTTTAAAGCTTGTATACTGCGGCTTTGAAAGGCTATTTGCTCTTTCAGTGCATCTAAATTTAGGTTGCTTGAACCATTTTGTGAGCTTTCTATATTTTGAATTTCGTTTAAAGCTTTAGCAGCCTCTTCTTTATGAAATTCTATTCTCTCGGTATGTGATTTTTTTTGCTCTTCTAATCTTGCTTTTTCCTGATCTAATTTACTTTTTTCTTCTTTAATCTCACTGATTTTATTCTGCACATCAGCTAAACTCTTGTTGCTGACATCGTTATTTAAGCTTATGTTTTTTATTTCATTTTGGATTCTTTCGTAATTCTTTTGTTCAGCTTCTATATTTGTTTCTATATTTTGTTTTTCGCTCTTAAACTCCTCGGCTTTAAAAGTGAAATCTTTAATTTTATCTTTTAAAGACTTAATCTCACGAGTGATGTTTTTAGTTTCAGTCTCGTAGTCATTGATTTGTTTTTCTAAAAATTCTAGAGTGCTCTCTTCACGAGTAAGAGTGCTTTGCAGTTGTTCTTTTCTTGCACCTAATTCTCTTTGCTTGCCTTCACCTAATTTTTCTATCTCTTGATTTAAAGCTTCTAGGTCTTCTTGATTATTCTGTATTTTAAGATTAACTTCGATATTTTCATCTCTTAGTGAGACTTTCTGTAAATCTAAATCATTAATTAAGTTTAGAGAGTCTAGATACTGCTTCTCGACCTGTTTCTTGCGTATACCTAAAAATTTTCTTTCTAAGTCAGCTCTTTGTTTTTTGAGTTCGGCATATTTAACCGCTTGGTCTCTGTCCTTGCGAAGCTGTTCTAACCTAGATTTCAGCTCAGTAAGTATAATTTCTTGGCTTTCTATTCTTTCGTAGACTATAGCTAATTCCTTTGCAGACATTTCTATCTTCCTGTCGAATTCAGCGACACCAGCTATTTCATCTATAATTTTCCTTCTGTCTACTGGAGACATACTGATAATTGAAGCTACATCACCCTGCATAACTACATTAAAGCCTTTAGGGCTAATATTAAAATCTGCAAGTTTGTCATGGATTTGAGTTAAAGTAGCTGGGCTGTCATTGAGGGAATATTTACTGTCGTAGGTATCACCTTTGACTCGAATTCGTCTCTGGATAATGATTTCAACACCACTGTCCTCATCTTTAAAAGTCACTCTTACAGAACATTCTTTTTTACCACTTATATTATTCAGCAGGTCGCTAAGCTTCTCTGCACGCATATTACGCGTAGTCGTTAAACCAAGGGCGAACATTAAAGAATCTATAACATTGGATTTCCCTGAGCCGTTAGGACCTGAGACGGTCGTAAAACCATCTAGAATAGGAAGAACTGTCTTCTCCCCAAAACTTTTAAAATTATCAAGCTCTATTTCTTTGATTCGCATTAAGCACTATTATGTTAATGATAACGATTTATCTATTATATATTGATAAGTCTATATGGGCTAGCCCTTTTTTATCTCTATCTTCCCCATCGCTCATATAAAATCTTTTGTTAGCTGCAATTTTCCTCTTTGAATTTGCATGCTTGCTAACAGTACCTTATACTAAGGTTAGTCTTAATTGATGCATAGAGCTGTGAAGCAGCTTGCTGAGGAGATCATTTTCTGCAAAGAGTACTTAAAGCTGAAGAAATAAAAAATATAGACGAAGTCGCTGTCGCTGAGCAGGGAATCTTCTATATGCAGAGAGCTGCTCAGGGGCTTTTTAAGTTGATAGTTGGGCTGATTGAAAAAAATCATCAGAATTTTCTTTTAAGTTTTCCAAAAATAACAGTTTTTGCAGGGAAGGGTAATAATGGCGGAGATGGTATCCTTCTTGCAGCCGAGCTATTAAAGCATGGTTATAAAGTGAAATGCTATTCTACTGCTCACCCTAGCGAATATCAAGGTGAATCAGCTCTCGCTTACCAGCTTTTCTTGCAGGCTGGTGGAAAGATTGATGTGATTCATAATGACGCAGATATATTGTCTGTAAAACACTTTCTACTAAAGCAAGTGAATGGTATCTGGGTTGATGCATTGCTCGGGATTGGTTCTAAGGGTGCGGCTCATGGTATTTGTGCGAAGCTAATTGAGATTATAAATTCTACTAAGGTGCAGAGTAAATCACTCTGCGTGTCTGTTGATATCCCTTCTGGGATTGATGTTGATAGTGGTGAGGTGTTTGAACCTTCTATTAATGCTGATTATACGGTGCAGATGGGCTTCTCTAAAATATCTTCACTGTTTTATCCTGCTAAAACCAAGTATGGGCAGATAGTTTTTCAAGAATTAAAGTATCCTTTAGAATTAATTTCTCGCTCATCCTCTGTAAGGATTTTTTCAGTAGATCTTTCTATGGTTAAATCTTTTATTCCAGAAAGAAAAATAACAGGTTCTAAGTTTGATCATGGTGTTGGGATGCTGCTGGCGGGTTCTTACGGCATGAGTGGTGCTGCGATGCTCTCAGGAAGTGCTGCTATGCGTTCAGGGCTTGGTTTGTTGCATGTTTTTAGTTATGAATTAGTTTTGCCGATAATCGCGGCTAATCTCTGGGATGCTGTCCTGCACCCGATTGCAGAGAATGTGAAAACTAATATTGATTATGTGAAAGATTTTCTTACATCTCGGAAGATAGATGCATTAGCCTTAGGTCCAGGTTTGTCGACAAATCCTAAAAGTATTAGTCTGGTGAAGAATATTCTTGAATTGATGACTATGATTGACTCTAAGCCATTGATTCTAGATGCTGATGCGATTAATGCTTTCGTGGGTTCTGCTGATCTTTTGAAAGCTTATCCTGGTGAGCTTTTAATAACTCCACACGCCAAAGAATTTTCTAGATTATTTCAAGAAGATATTTCAGAATATGCACCTTATGATAAGGCTAAATTTCTGAGTGAAACGGCTCAAAAATATTCTTTGAACATACTTTATAAAGGAGCTCCTACTTACGTTGCTCGCAGTAGTGGTGAAGTGTATATAGTTCCTACAGGATGCTCTGCTCTTGCTAAAGCTGGTTCTGGAGATGTTTTAACTGGTTTAATCCTTTCTTTTGTAGCTCAAGGATTAGAACTGTATCAGGCAGCAATTCTTGCTGCTTATGTTCATAATCTCATGGGTTTACTTGCTGTAGAGAAGGATTCTGAATATTCTGTTTTAGCTAGTGATTTGATTAAATATGTTGGTATGGCGATAGAAATTTTAAAACAGGATGATATAAAAAATCCTTTGTGAGATGCTTTGTATCGGCATCTATTTAAAGTTCTAAAGATCTTAATGACGAAGCTAAGGCAAGTTCTGTATTTGAATCAATGATGGCTGCAATCGAGTAGAGGGTATTAAATATGGTTACTTTAACATCGTCTAGTACAAATCCTCCAATTCCTTTTAATAACAGCCTATTACTGTCGTCTTCTTCGGGCGACTCGAATTTTCTTGACGGCGTTCGCAAGGAGTTTAATAAAATTATTGACAGTTACGGTCAACTTATGGCAAGTACCCCACGTGCCCCTAAAGAAAAAGAAAATCCTTGGCTGAATTTTGCTCCGTTAGGGCAAATTAACAGTTTACTCCCACTTAATAAATTATTCGATAATAATCTAGGAAATATTTCAGAACAAAGCTTTTTGAAATATATGAATCAATTAAAGCAGGATGGAATAACATATTCACTAACAGCGGATGGTAATCCAAAACAAACAAATTGCATTATTGCAGTTGGTGATTTTCTTAAAAAATATCTTACACCCAATCAAATAGAATCTATAAATTGGAATAAATTCTACAATAGAGATGGAACAGATATTTCTTACGAGGATAGTATTGCTGGAGCTCCTGGAGCTTTATCTGAAGCAGGTTTGGCTGATCAAGTCTTGAAATCTCGCGATAAAGAAAATTCTACACCAGAAAAGCGTAAAGCTTTTATAGGTAAGTTTTGTGAAATGATTGAAGCAGGGGCATTGGTTAAACAAAGCTGATTATTAGTATAGCTGAAGCCTGTTACAGCTCTTGGCTTAATGATGATGGTGAAGCCTGCAGTATCGGTGCAGCCATTTAAGTTAGAGGTTTTTCTAACTCTATAAGTCCCCGGTGCGGATGAATTGGTTTGAATAACACCCGTTCCTGAATTTAGGCTTAGGCCTGAAGGGGTTGCCGTATAAGTACCCGCTGTTCCGCCTGAAGCCAAAATAGGAGTAACTGTACCGGAGTTTCTGCAAACCTCAGCCACATTGTAAGAAAACCCTGCCACCGGGGCTGCAAATACCGTTACATTTTGAGAAAGCAGCGTTGAGCTGCAACCATTTTCATCGGTGGTTTGAAGCGTGATGGTTTTAACTCCTGTTGTTGAAAACACCACCTGATGTGGACCTGCACCTGTCCCGGGAGTGGCTATACCTCCACCAAAGTTCCAGGTGTACTGCGTAATCGGCACAACCGGAGTTGCATTAAAAGCAATATTGGCCGGTTGGTTGGTACAAACGCTTCC